>JAAWDB010000055.1 GCA_022793555.1 Bacilli bacterium | reverse complement strand
TAATAGAAAAGGACTTAGAATAATATTGAAAGACTGCTTGTAGTTCTTCATCAGTTATTTCAAACGCTGTAATAATCCCAAAACGATAAAAATCAATTCGCCGTAAACCCTCAACAATAATTTGTGAAATTTTATTTTTCTTTAAAGATGTTTTTTCTTGAATTTCATCATAAGACAACTGATCAATCAAATAATATTTTAAAACTTGATATGTTTCCTCTGTAAACTCATAAATGTCATTAGAAAGATATGGAATATACAAATTACGATCAATAGTAATAGTATGATGACGATCAGTATACAAAGCCATAGCATGATCAATAGAACTAAAAATAAAACTCGACATTTTAGATATTTCCATATCAAAAATATTAGCAATTTCTAAAATAGAATGTTTTGGATTTTTAAGTCCAAAATACAAATCTAAAGCCTGGATTTGTTTTTCACTAAATTTATTATAATACATTTCACGAACTATTTGATAATGTTTCTTAGAAAATAAAGGATCATTTATTTTAAAAATATGATAAAAACATAATTCTAAACGATGTAACAAATGGGCAGCTATAATATGATCAGAAGAATTATAACGTTTCTTATATTCCTGTAAATCTAAAGTATGAAAAACAAAACAATTTAAATAATCTTGTTGTTCAGGATTAAAACAATCCTGATGATCTAAAAAAGTTTGATAGAGTTGCTTAATGGACAAAAAATCATTAGATCTCTTTAAACCATATTTAGCTAAATTAACATCTCTTTCAATAAAATCTCGATGTAATTTAGATTCATGAATAACGGAAAAAAAACGAGTTAACAACTGTTCTTCATCATAAGTTAAACAAGTCCAAACATCCGAAAAATGATGATGAATTTCTTCATAATTAGAAGACATATAAGAATCATATAGCATATGATAATCAATAACAGATAATTTTTGATTCGAATTCAGACTATAAATCTCAGAACCATATTGCTTTAATACACTATGCTTATAGTTATTAAATTTCTCTACTTTTCCAAAAATCTTAAATAACTTTTCTTTTAAAGCCAAACAAGTATTCATATATTCTTGATTACTACATTTTAAAAAACGTGCAATTTCTTGGTGATTTAACTTATATTTTCCAAATAATTTAAAATACAACACTTTTTGCTCATCATCAGTTAAAAATGGTTTTGCATACAAAAACTTGATAATAGAATTAGGAGTAATCGGCTCGGTATTTAAAGAATAAAATAACTTTCCTTCTTGTTTTTTTAATTCACTAATTTTGTTTCTAAAAAGATCTGGATATTCTACATATCGTTTTAACTTCTCAAAAACTTTTTTTTCTTTCTGACGAATAGTTTCTCTTGAAAGATTAAACTGTTTAGCAATCTCTTCAAGAGATAAATTGGGAGTTCTAAAACAACGACAATACAACACATAATATTGAAATGGTGACAAAATACTTTTGGCTAAAATTAACCATTCTTTATCCACCATAGAATCTAATACATCATCAAAGATTTTATAATCCATTGGAATAAAAGCTTCTAATTCATCATCATTTTCATCATTTACTCTTTCATTGATACTGGTAATAGAAACATTAGCTCTTTCTTTAATAGTTTGTAATTGTTTCATTGTCACTTTTAATTGCTCACAAAGAAAGCTGTCTTCTAAAGCTTGTTTGGTAGTTTGATTATTTTCAGCAACTAATTTTTTATATTTCAATATTTTCCAATATAAATCATGTGATATATGAATTTCTTCATTGTGTGTAGAAAAAGCTTTTTTAATATAACCATCAATTGTAGAAACAGCAAAAGTACTAAATTCACCTCTGGTAAAATCAAAGGCCTCCACAGCCTTAATTAAACCGATATTTCCTTCTTGTATTAAATCCATAGCTTTTAAGTGATGTGAATTTTTAAGATATTTTTTCACCACAAAAACGACAAGACGAAGATTGCTTTCAATTAAACGTTGTCTAGCATTCATATTTCCTTGACGGAAAGCTTGAAATAATTCTTGTTCCTCAAGAGAAGATAATAAAGGATATTTTTGTATTTCGTTAATATATAACGAAAAAGAATCACTTGTTTGCATACTACTTCTTCCATTTAATTCATTTGTTTTCATAATCCATCGCCAGATATTATAATTTATAACCCTACCAATTACAACAAAAAAGAGATTTTTTATAAACCTCTTTTAACCTTGCGAAATACTAATTCGTACTTTCGTCGTTACCACATAAGATACGCGCGGATCATCGCTTTCTATTACGACATCGACATCATATTCTCCTGCTCCATAACCAGATAAATCTGTATAAGCAGAAATATTATCTGCATTAATAGCATCAATTACCGATTGAACACCTTTAACTTGAACAGGAACCTGAATCGTACCCACTAAATTAGCTTTTAAGCCACTTCCTAAATTTCGATAACCAATATTCGTAATATCTAATGTTTTTTGTTTTTCATCGCCAAAACTTACAACCACTTTTGCATTTTCTTCACTAATATGTCGAACTCCATTTGGTTTTGCAATCGTAACATTATAGGTCTTTGCGCCATTATTACCTTGATTTGTAACATCAATCGTTACAGGAATACTTTTGATTTCATCAATAATTGATTTCTCGCCATAAATCGTAAGTGAATAACTACTTTTACCATTAATTGTAATTGATGAAATGGATTTACCCGTAATCAAATCACCAGTTGCTAACACCTTAATTGGCACTACTGTTGAATAAGTTCCTAATGTAATTGTACCCGTAATCGTTGTTGGTACAACTTCAATACTTGGTAAAATTGCTCCATTTGAATCATATGCTACTAAACGAATATCTGAAATATCATAACTACCAGCATCAGTATAACGTTTATTACTTAAATCAATTAAAGCTTTTACCGTAGCCACTTTATCTAAAGATTCTCTACTTCCTTT
The DNA here is from genome assembly GCA_022793555.1 of Bacilli bacterium. Classification (GTDB taxonomy): domain Bacteria; phylum Bacillota_I; class Bacilli_A; order RF39; family UBA660; genus MGBC162267. The sequence goes on along the minus strand of JAAWDB010000055.1, from coordinate 4,688 downwards.
AATAACAACTTCTGTCTTATCAAGTTCAACCGCATCAACACTTAATTTTTCATCTAATTTATTAGCATTTAATAACTCATAAGAAACATTCGTCCAAACTTGACTTTCCTTTTTCTTAATCGTTACCGTAACATAAGATGGATCTAATTTATAACTAATATTATCTACAGTTTGATTATAACTTAGAGGAACCTTCACTGGAGTATCACTTGCTTCATAATCAGTCAAATCTAAAACCACATCATGATCTCCCAATTGTTTTGCTAAATAAATCGAACTTTTCCGTCCCGTTAAAATAATATCAACTTGATCGACTAATCCTTCAATTACATAAGCCTCTTTATTATATAAAACATTAACAGGTTGATTAGATAATATCTCTGCTTCTTTTTCCACTAAAGTAATCACTTGGGAATCAACTAAAAAGAAAATACCCACAGCAAAAATCAAAGACAAATAAAGTAAAATATTCGGACGACTCAAAAAACGTTCAATACTACTTGGATTATTTTTTAAGCGGTCATTAATATGATAAACAAAACGACTAATTGGCGTAACAATAATCTTATCAATAACTCGGTAGATAGCTCGAAAAAAGTTTAAAATTGCTTTCAAAATCTTACTCATTTTCTTCCTCCTCACGATTGATATCCGCTTCATAGAAGACTTCTGTTTTTGGCTTTAACTCATCAATTAACTTCATCCGGAATTCATCCAAAGTAAGATTGTAGTTAAGTTCTCCATTACTTGCGATACTAATTCTACCATTTTCTTCACTAACAATTAAAGCAATAGCATCCGACTCCTCTGCAATTCCAAGTGCTGCCCGGTGTCTCGTTCCAAGTCGTTTATTAATGTTTGGATTCATACTAGTTTTAAATACTGCACCAGCACAAGTAATACGATCTCCCTCTAAAATAACTCCGCCATCGTGTAATGGACTATTTGGGAAAAATAAATTACATAACAATTCACTAGAAACATCAGCATAAATTTTTGTCGCTGGTTCAATATATTCCGATAAAGATACATCGCGTTCAATAACCATTAAAGCGCCCATACGATTTCGTTTCAAATATTCAACCGCTTCCATAATTTCACAAATAATTTTTTCACGTTCATCCACCGTTAAAATCTTGTGACGCCCTAGTAAATGTGTTCTTCCTATACTTTCTAAAACTCCTCGAATTTCTGGTTGAAAAATAATAATTATAGCAATTGGCCCCCACTCAATCACATATTCAAGTAATAATCCTACAGTATATAAATTCAAAATTTTGCTAATAATTTCAATAGCAAGTACAATTAGTACTCCTTTTAAAATTAAAACCATTTTGACATTATTTTTTATATTTTTCAAAATAAAATAAAATAACAACCAGACAATACAAATATCTAAAATTTTAGTTAAAATTGCCCATATTCCTGCGAAAGTCATTTCACCACTCCTTTTTATTTTTGCTTAATCATTATACCATTATAAAAATGTTTCGTCCATCATGAACAAAGGAAATAAATAAATTTATTTCGTCCTAGTCGTCACCTCCTAGGTTTCCTACTTCACAAATAAGGTATCCCTCCACCTCCATAGGTTTCAGTTCCAACACTTGCTGCCCTACTCTTTATCTTTTATGAACTTTTCTAGAAGATAAAAAAAGCAACTCATTACTAATATTTATCCCAAAGAAAAAAACCAGATTTTTTCTGATTTTCTTATTTACTGAGTACTTCAAAAGAAGAGTTATTCCTTGTTACATTTTGATTCATTTGATTAGAATAATTATTCATTTGAGCATTCATCACAGAAGAATTAGTAAATTCTGCTGGCATAGAATTTACTATATTAGGATTTGTAGAAGTTGGAATATTAGCAAAATATGAGTTTTGAGGATTCATGGCTTCACCAATGGTCTTATTTTGTGCTGATGCAGCAAGCATTTCTAAATGACGAGCAAGTTCTTGTGGGCTATCAAAAGTGCTTACTTCTTTATGTTCCTTACTATCCACTATATAACCTATTAAAGCAAATATTAAAACAATAGTAATAACTAAAAACCATAAGTAATTTCCAACAAGAAAATCAATGATTAAATCCATGAAAATACCTCCTTTTATTCTTTAAAAAAACAATAGCAATTTAACTTTAAATATTTCATCAAAAAGTAATATTTACTAATTTTGTTTTTTTATCTACTTATTCTAAAAAAAGTATACCATAAAAAGAAAAACGAAAAATCTAACTTTTTTAAAATGTGTCAAATAATACTCATATTTTACACCAAATTAAAAACTATTTCGTCTTTCTCGTTCTAAATCTCGTTTTTTTATGCTTTCTCGTTTATCGTACAACTTCTTACCTTTACACAAACCAACTAAAATTTTAACCTTATTTTTTTTAAAATATAATTTCAGAGGTACTAAAGAAATACCATCTTGCACAACTTTTTCTTTTAATTTTCGAATTTCTTTTTTATGAAGTAGCAACACTCTTGTTCTTCGCTCTTCATGATTAAATTGATTTCCTTCAAAATAAGGTGCAATATAAAGATTTAGAATACAGGCTTCACCATTTCGAATCAGAACATAGCTATCTTTTAAATCCACAGAACCCTTTCTTACACTTTTAATCTCCGTTCCTGTTAAGACAATTCCCGCTTCGATTTCTTCTAAAACAGAATAATCATAATAGGCTTTTTTATTTCTTACTTCCACCATGTGAGTCCTCCACTAATTGAAAATCAATCATCGCCGTTTCCTTAGAAGCTGCTACACACCGAACACGAACCACATCTCCAATTCGATAAGTCACTTTCGTATTATTACCAATTAAAGCTAAACTCTCTGGCACATAATTATAAAAATCACCTTTTAACGTTTGAACATGAACAAGCCCTTCAATTAAATTTGGAAGTTCCACAAAGAACCCAAAATTCGTAACCGTTGAAATAATTCCATCATATTCTTCGCCGATGTGGCTTTCCATATATTCTGCCATTTTCATATCATTAACATCTCGTTCCGCTTGATCGGCTGCCACTTCACGTTCACTAGAATGAGCTGTAACTTCGACTAAATTTTGTTCCAAATAAGAAATTGTACTCATCGAAAAATCCTGTTCAACTAAATATTTTTTTAACAACCGATGAACTACTAAATCGGGATATCTTCGAATCGGACTAGTAAAATGCGTATACGCTTTACTAGCAAGACCAAAATGTCCAATATTATCTTTACTATATTCAGCCTTTCGCATGCTTCGCAACAACAAACTAGACAAAATTTTAAATTCTGGTTTTTCATCTAATTCATCCAACAAACTTTGCATCGCTTTTGGCGTTAAATCTGTTGTTTTCGTCTTTAACTCATAACCGAGTAATTTAACCAAATTAACAAAATCATCAATTTTCTCGCTATTTGGCTTACCATGAACTCGGTAAACAAAAGGTAATTCCATATTATAAATATGACTAGCTACTGTTTCATTAGCTAAAATCATAAACAACTCGATCAATTTTTCACCATCTTCTCGCTCATCAACTACGATATCAATAGCTCGTCCCTCTTCATCTTGCACAATTCTTGGTTCATCCAAATCAAAATCCATATATCCACGCTCGACACTTCTTTTTTGTAAAATGTGAGCAAGTTCATTCATCTTCTTTAATGTTTCGATATAATCTTCATACCCTGGTACAATTTGATCTCGCATTAAAATATCATTAACACTTTCATAAGTCATTTTCTTTGAACTTCGAATAAAACCTGGACCAATATCATACGATAAAACTTCTCCATTTGGACTTACCGTCATCACGCACGACATCGTAAGACGAAGAGCATCTTCATTCAAAGAACAAATTCCATTTGATAACTTATGTGGTAACATAGGGATTACGGTATCCGCTAAATAACTTGAAGTACCTCTTTCATACGCAGCATCACCAAGGGCCGTGTTTTCTTTAACATAATAAGAAACATCTGCAATATGTACTCCTAATACATAATTTTTTCCGTCCATACGAAGACTTAAAGCGTCATCAATATCTTTAGTATGGGCACCATCTATCGTAAAAACAGTTTCTTTCGTATAATCAGTTCGACCAATTAAAGAGGCTTCATCTACTTCACTCGGAATATCCAAAAGCTCTTTTTCGACCTCTTCACCAAAATCTGGTTCAATTTGATATTTATAAGCAATACTTAAAATATCTACTTCTGGATCATCTTTATGACCTAATATTTTTTTCACTGAACCAATATATTTTTTATCATCAAGTTGTTTTTCTAAATGAACTAAAACCTTATGACATTCCACACAATCTTTTGCTGAATCTTGATCTAAAATAACGATTAAATCCTTTTTCTCATCATCTAGATGTAAACGGAATTTTCCCTTATGCTCATAGACTTCTCCAACCATATCATGTAAATCTCGTTTTAATACGCGTACAATTTTTCCTTCCCGTTTTACACCTACTCTTGTAATTTCTGCTAAAACAATATCATCATGAGTAGCTCCATTAATCATATCTTCTGGAATATATAAATCGTCTTCCTTTTCTAAAATAACAAAACCATAACCTTTTTTATTTAAAGATAACCGTCCAATTTTTAAACTAGGACAATTTTTTAACAAAATATATTTATCTTTCTTCGTATGAAAAACAATATATTCATTTACTAACTCT
>JAAWDB010000054.1 GCA_022793555.1 Bacilli bacterium | reverse complement strand
GCATGGTAGGTAAAAGTGAAACCATTGAAAGTAAAAATTTACGTGGTTTAGTGGAAAAAATTGAAAAATACATTGAATTTTTAAAGGAAAATGAAGAATTTGACACTGAGTTTTTAAAACTAGGTGATGGAATATCTGTAAGTAAACGTCATGAATCCAAATAAATGTTTAGTAACGATAACCAATTTAGAACAAATTGCAATTTGTAAGAAAGCTAGCATTACTAACTTTCTTTTTCCATTAAAAGACTACTGTGTTGGCTACCCAACTACTTTCGAAATAGAAGAAATAAAAGAAGAAGGCTATCTTTATTTAAATCGTATTTTAGATACAGAATCCTATGAGAATTTACGTCCGCTCTTAAAAAACTTACCAAGCCATATAAAAGGTCTAGTTTTTGAAGACTTTGGCGTTATTACTTTAGCAAATGAACTAAATCTAAATTTAGAATTAATCTTATATCAAACCCATTTTGCCACCAACCATCAAAGTATTAATGAAAATCTAGCCTTTGTAGATAGTATTGTTATTAGTACTGATATTACGAAAAAAGAAATTGATGAAATCTTAAAACATACCAAGAAACCATTAGTTTATGTCTTATATAGCCTTATTCCAGCTATGTATTCAAGAAGAACTTTGCTTTCAAATTTTGAAAAAGAATTTAATCTTGAATCTAAAAACACGGTAAAACTAGAAGAGAAGATTTCTAAAAATGCCTTTATAGCCATTGAAAATGAATATGGAACGGTTTTATATCATGACAAATACTTAAATGGCATAGATACTTTTGATGATGCTAAGATTAAATTTTATTTCATTAATCCCGTTTTAATGTCAAACGAAGAAATTGATGAATTATTAAATAGCATAATAAATGGAACCAAAAAAATGACAGAAAAAGAAAGTCGTGGCTTTTTGGATCAAGAAACCATTTATCGCTTAAAGGAGGTATGTCGTGCCGAAAATTGAAGTATTGTCTCCAGCTGGAGATTTTGAAAAATTAAAAATAGCTTTATTATATGGTGCCGATGCCGTTTATTTTGGTGGTCAACAATTTTCTTTACGAGCGAATGCCAAAAATTTTTCCCTAGAAGAGATAAAACAAGCTACCCATTTTGCCCATCAATTAGGTAAAAGAGTTTATGTTACCGTAAACATTGTCTTTCATGAAAGTGACTTACAGGGATTAAAAGAATATTTAAAAGCCTTAGATGAAATAGGAATCGATGCCATCATTGCTAGTGATATTGTTGTTCTAAGAGCATCTAAAGAGATTAATGCTCAATATGAGTTACATCTTTCTACGCAAAGTAGTGTCTTAAACGTTGGAGCTGCCAAATTTTATCAAAATTTAGGAGTTACGCGAATTGTATTAGCAAGAGAAGCTGGCAAAGAAGATATAAAAAAAATTAAAGAAGCCACAGGCTTAGAATTAGAATGCTTTATACATGGGGCCATGTGTACCAGTATTAGCGGGCGATGTGTTTTATCAAATTATTGTACAAATCGTGATGCTAATCGTGGAGGATGTGCTCAAATCTGTCGTTGGATGTTTGATACCGAATTATCTGACACACCATTTTCTATGACCAGTAAAGATTTAAATATGATTCCCTACATTAAAGAAATGATTGATATCGGGGTAAATTCCTTTAAAGTAGAAGGAAGAATGCGGGGGATATATTATATTGCAACGGTCATTTTAACCTATCGTCATTTAGTGGATAAAATAAAGAATAATACCCTTACAGAAAGTGAAGTCCATTATTCTTTGGATATCTTAAATCGATGTGCTAATCGGGAATCCACTCCTCAATTTTTCGAAAAACTTCCGACCAATAAAGAACAGTATTATCTAGGAAGAGATGAAGTATCTAATCAAGACTTTTTAGGTTTGGTTAAAAGCTATGATCCAGAAAAAAAATTAGTTATGATTGAAGAACGTAACATTTTTCGCCTTGGAGATACTGTCGAATTTTTTGGACCAAAAGTGGAAACTTTTTCCTTAACTTTGAGTAAAATATATGACGAAGAGGGGAATCCCTTAGAAGTGGCCAATCACCCCGGGATGCTTGTTCAAATTCCTGTATCCAAAGAATTACATGAATTTGACATGATGCGTCTTAAAGTGTTTGACAAACAAGATTATGTGTAGTATCTTGGAGAAGATGTTTTTTAAAGGAATGATGAAATAATGAATGAAAATGAAAAAATAATGTTAACCGCAGAAGGTTATTTAGAATTAGAAACAGAACTAAAAGAATTAAAAACCGTAACTCGACCTCAAATTATTAAAGAATTAAAAGAAGCAAGAGCTCAAGGTGACTTATCAGAAAATTCGGATTATGATGCTGCAAGAGATGCTCAAGCCAAATTAGAAGGACGTATTAAAGAACTAGAATATAAATTAGAACACTGTACTATTGCTGAACAATTAAAAGATGATACCGTATGTGTAGGGTCTACAGTTACTTTAATTTATGATGATGGAGAAGAAGATACTTATAAAATCGTTGGATCATTAGAAGCAGATCCATTTGATAACAAAGTATCTAATGAGTCTCCAATTGGTAAAGCTATTGTTGGAAAAAAAGTCGGCGAAGAAATTGAAGTTGAAAGTCCAAATGGTTCTTATAAAGTAGTAATCAAAGCCTTAGCGTAATGAATCAACAAGTCTTGATGTAACAATCAAATCATGACTTGTTTTTATTTTGGAATTTTTATATAATAATAGCCATCAAAAGGGGGAAAAATGAAAATTATCGATTTAAAAATTGTGAATATTAAATATAAAGATGAAGAAGAAAATGAAATTATTCGTTTATGTGATATGCTTTCACCTGCCCTAAAAGAAATTGAGGAAAAATTGCATCCATCAAACAAGATGTGTATCACAGTTCAATTTGGTCTTTCTAAAATAAATCAGGAAAAGCTAATCGAAATGGGAGTAGAGATTTTAAAAAGAATTTTAACCAAAAATTTGGCACCAAGTTATAAGCACTTAATTCCTAAGTTAGCTATGTTTCTTATCAAAAATCAATTTACTAATCCTATAGTATTAGAAAAGGAGTATTTGTGCAAAGAAATTATTAATCCCTATGACGATATTTCCTTATTGTCTGATGATGCCTTATCTGAGCTGCAACTAGCTTATATCCTTTTAAGACATCAAGAAAAGACTTTAGAATTTTTGACACAACCACAAAATGAAATGAAAAGCTTACTAAAAGACGCTTATGATTATGTAAAAACTCATTATAAAATTTCGAGGGATAAAATCACAACTCCAGAGAGCGTTTTAGAATATGTCTGGCAAAATATCAAATATGGTTGGAAAAAGCCAAGCGGAGAAGTTCTTCATAAGGTGACGTATGAATGGTATGAAGAATACCAAATTCCTAGTGTGGAAGAGGTATTAGAAAATCATTATGGCTGTTGTGTAGATATGGCAAGAGTAAGTGCTTACTTGCTAAAACAAATAAATTATCAAAGTTTGATTCGCTTAACAGAATTTTATGGTTATTTTCATGCCTACAGTATTTATAAAGATGAAAAAAATTGGTATCGATTAGATGCTGAATCTAAAAATGATCCACCGATTAAAAAAGAAACATATTCCAAAAAAGAACTGGAAAACCATTTGTCAAATTGTGGAATAAGCATTTTTGATTTACCAGAAAACATCGACCATAAAAAAATTTGCGATGTTTATGAATCTTTACAAAATACCCATCAATTAAGAAAGAACAAAAAACTTGCAAACCAAGATTAAACTAGATATAATAGTCATGTTTGAAAGGAAAAGCTAAAAATGAAGAATGTACATGAAATAGAAATAAAAATTGAAGGAAAAGAATGGGAAAAGTGTTTAGATAAAGCATTCAAAAAAAGAAATAAAGAAACCAAAATTGATGGATTTCGTAAAGGTACTGCTCCAAAAGAAATGTACTTAAAAAAATGTGGTATTGAATCATTATATATGGATGCTGTAGATGATGCAGTTGGGGTTGCTTACGATAAAGTAATGAAAGATAATAAATTAGTACCAGTAATTGAACCAAAGCTTGATGTTAAAACAATCGATGAAAAAGCAGTTACATTTACTTTTACGATTATTACAAAACCAGAAATTAAACTTGGTGCTTATAAAGATTTAAAAATAAAGAAAGAAACTCCAAAAGTAACGAAAGAAGAAATTAAAGAAGAAATTGAAAATCTACGTTCTAAATTTGCTGAAATCACAGTAAAAGAAGAGGGAGAAAAAATTGCCGAAAAAGACACAGCAGTTATTAATTTCAAAGGATATGTTGATGGTGCAGAACTAGAAGGCGGAAGTGGTGAATCTTTCCCTTTAGAGATTGGTTCAAATACCTTTATCCCTGGTTTTGAAAGTGGCTTAGTTGGCTTAAAAAAAGGAGACAAGAAAACCTTAGAGTTAAAATTTCCAGAGAATTATGCTCAAGATCTTGGCGGTAAAGATGTTAAATTTGATGTCGAAATTATGGAAATCAAAACTCGTGTCTTACCAGAAATTGATGAAGATTTCTTTAAAGATTTAGGATACGACAAAGTTACAAGCAAAGAAGAACTTGAAAGTGAAGTTGAAAAAGTAATTAAAGAACGTAAAGAAAAAGATATCGATGATCAATATTTAGAAAGTTGCTTAGAAAAAGCTAGTGAAAATATGACCATTGAACTTAATAAAGAAATTATTGATGATGAAGTTCATCGTATGATTCATCAATTTGAAGAACAACTAAGAATGCAAGGATTAAACTTAGAGCAATATTCTCAATTTACTGGCATTGATCATGAAAAATTACATGAACAAATGGAACCAGAAGCAACAAAACGTGTAAAATATCGTTACTTATTAGAAGAAATTGCTGAAGTAGAAAAAATTGACTTTAAAGACGAAGAAGTAGAAAAGAAAGCTAATGAAATGGCCGAAAACTATGGAATTACAAAAGAACAACTACTAGAAGCTTATGGCTCATTAGAAGTAGTAAAATATGATATGAAAATGCGTGAAGCAATGGAAATTATTAGAGCAAGTAAATAAACTTGTTCTTTTTTTATCTTATAGTACCAAAGCCAAGAAAAAAGCGAACGTTCGTTTCTTTTTTTTCTTGACATAGAGATGATATAACGTTTATACTTAATTTATGTCTGGGGGTAATCTATGTATAAAGCATATCTATTTCGAATGTATCCAAATTCCATACAAACTCGTTTAATTCATCAAACATTTGGCAGCGTGAGATTTGTATATAATCATTTTTTAGAACAAAACAAAAATGGAAAATATAAATCTGCTTATTTGATGTGTAAAGATTTAAAAAATTTAAATATAGATTATCCATGGTTGAAAGATTGTGATAGTTGTAGTTTGAGATGTGCAATATTTGACTTAGAAGATGCTTATCAAAACTTTTTTCATAAGAGAAGTCAATATCCCAAGTATAAGAATCGTTTTATAAAACAAAGTTATCGAACAAATTGTATTCGAAGTAGTAATAAAGGAAAAGAATATAGTAATATTGAAATTGATTTCATAACAAGAAAAATAAAACTTCCTAAACTAGGAAAAGTAACAATAAGAGGCTATCGTCATTTAAAAAAACTAGAAGGAAGAATTATTCAGGCAACAATAAGTAAAGAACCAACTGGAAAATATTATGTTAGTGTATTAGTAGAAAGAAATGAAAGTATAAAAGAAAAAGTGATACCAGAAACAATTGTAGGAATTGATTTAGGAATAAAAGATTTTATTGTGACTAGTAATGGAGATAGAATAAAAAATCCAAAAGAAATCCAAAGAAGAGAGAAACGACTAAAACGATATCAGCGTGCGTTGTCTAGACAGGAGTATGGTAGTAAGAATTATCAGAAAACTCAGATGAAACTAGCAAGAATCCATTCTAGAATCAAACAAAGCCGAAAATATAATATAATAGGTATAGTTAGTAAATTAGTAAAAGAAAATGATATTATTGTAACAGAAACGTTAAAGATAAAAGAGATGGTAAAAAATACAAGATTATCAAAATATATAAGTGATGCAAGTTTTGGGAGCATAGTAAGACAGTTAAAGAGGAAATGTGAAGAAGAAGGAAAGTATTATTATGGGATAGAGCCATATTATGCCAGTAGTCAAATATGCTATGAATGTGGCTATAAAAATAGAGAAGTAAAAGATTTAAAAGTAAGAAATTGGGAATGTCCAAATTGCCAAGTTCATCATGATCGAGATATCAATGCTAGTTTAAATATCATGTATGAAGGATTAAAGAAACACTACCAAATAAGTTAAAATAAAAGATAAAGAGTACGGCAGCGACTGTCGGAATTGAAGCCTATGGAGATGGAGGGTTACCTTATCTGCGAAGTAGGAAACCTATGAGGTGACGACTAGGACGAAATAAATTTATTTCCTTTGTTCAAATCTTAAATAAAAGAGTCGAAAATCATTTACTTTCTTGCAATCTATCGTTATAATAAAAAACGTTTAACAAAGGGGGGAATTTATGCAAAATACTTTACCAGTAATGTTGTTGAAGAAATTAATTTTGCTCCCAAATCAAGAAGTAAAACTTGAATTAAATAACGATTTAACTAAAGAAGTGATTTTGCTATCAGGTAAGAAATTTAATCATGAAGTTTTAATTGTTTGCCCTAAAAATGAATTAGAAGAAATACCTGATGTTGATGATCTACCTTTAATCGGAGTAATAGGAAAAATTATAAATCCTATTGATTTGCCCAATGGTCATTTACGTGTCAAACTCCTTGGTTTACGTCGTGTTAAAATTGAGAAATATTTTAGTACCAAAAATGATGAGATGTTAAAATGCCATTACAAAGAATTACCAAAAGAAAAAATTTCTGAAGCAGAAGAAATTGCTTATAAAAGAAAATTAAGATCATTATTAAAACGTTTCATTAAAGTAAGTCCTAATATTTCTAATAGTATTTTAACAACTGTCGATGAAATTGATTCCATTAGTCTTCTTACCGATATGATTTCCTCATTTATTCCGATTTCCTTTGAGAAAAAAATTAGTTATATGGAACAAACGAATTCCTTAAAACGAGCTGAAGAGCTAATTCATGATTTAGAAGTGGAATTAGAAGCTATAAAAATTGATAACCGCATTGAAAAATCACTTCAAAAAGAATTAGAAGAAAATCAAAGAGAGTTTCTACTACGTGAAAAACTTCATGAAATTGAAAAAGAATTAGGAGAAGAAGATCCTAAAAAACAAGAAGTAGAAAACTTTACTGCTCAATTAAATTCTTTAAAGATTTCTTCTAAAACCTATAACAAAATAGCTTATGAGATAAAAAAATACGATTTAATGCCCGAAATGAGTCCTGAATCAACTATTGTTCGTAATTATTTAGATTGGGTGCTAAATCTTCCTTGGAATAAAGAAAGCGAAGATGAAAATAATTTAGATACAATTAAAGAAAAATTAAACCAATCACATTATGGTTTAGAAGACTTAAAAAAACGAATTATCGAATATGTTGCTATAAAAAGAAGAAATTCTCATTTACGGAGTCCAATTTTATGTTTAGTAGGTCCTCCAGGAGTCGGTAAAACTTCTATTGCCACATCCATTGCTAAAAGTTTAAATAAAGAATTTTATAAAATTAGTGTCGGGGGCTTAAATGATTCTACGGAATTAAATGGACATCGAAGAACATATATTGGTTCTGCTCCTGGAAAAATTATTCAAGGCTTAAAAAAATGTGAAACCAAAAATCCTTTATTCCTCATTGATGAAATTGATAAAATGGTTAATGATTATAAAGGTGATCCAGCAAGTGTCTTACTAGATATTCTAGATCCTGAACAAAATGCTTATTTTACCGATAATTATATTGAAGAGCCTTTTGATTTATCACACATTTTCTTCATTTTAACAGCTAATAATCAATATAATATCCCGACCGAATTACGAGATCGTTTAGAAATTATTGAATTATCAAGTTATACCTTATTTGAAAAGATGGATATTGCTAAAAATCATTTGCTTCCTACCATTTTAAAAGAACATCGGTGTACCAAAGAAGAAATAAGAATTCCTGATGCTGTTTTAGAATATGTGATTAAACATTATACAAAAGAAGCGGGAGTCAGAGATTTAAAACGTGTTTTAGAAAATATTATTCGCAAAGTAATTACTGAAAATATTGAAGAAACTGAAATAAAAAAGACACTAACAAAAAAAGAAATCAAAAAACACCTCGGAGAAAGAAAATTTGTGGAAGAAAATGTCGTAAAACATATGACTCCAGGTTTAGTTTATGGTCTAGCATACACCAGTTTAGGTGGAGTAGTATTACCACTAGAATCTTGTATGTATGAAGGAAGTGGTAAAATTTCATACACAGGTTCTCTTGGTAAAGTTATGCAAGAAAGTGTAGATGTAGCCATTAGTTATATCAAATCTCATTGTAACGAACTAAAAGTAAATGATTTCTATTTTCATAAAAAAGATATTCATCTTCATGCTCTAGAAGGAGCTATCCCAAAAGATGGACCAAGTGCAGGAGTAACAATTACCACTTCCTTAATTAGTTTAATTCGTAATGAAAAATTACCAAGTGATGTCGCTATGACAGGTGAAATGTCTTTAAGAGGGGATGTTTTACCGATTGGTGGTTTAAAAGAAAAACTAATTGGAGCTTATAATGAAAAAATGAAAAAGGTTTTTATTCCGAAAAAAAATCATCCAGATTTAGAAGATGTGCCAGATTTTGTGAAAAAAAGTATTGATATTATTGAAGTAAGTAATTACAAAGAAATTTACAAAAGCCTTTTTCGAGATGAGAAGATTTGATATCTTCTTTTTTTTGTTCGAAAATGTTACAATAATCATAGATGTGAGACCATGAAAAGAAAATTAAAAATAAAATATAAAAAATTATTTTTGAACTTAGGAATTCTTTTATTAATCATTATCTTTATTGGATCAATAATTCCAG
>JAAWDB010000053.1 GCA_022793555.1 Bacilli bacterium | reverse complement strand
GTTATTATAAAAAATTAAAGCAAAGGTGCAAACACACGTAATAATTTTCCAATTAATAACTTAACTTTAGAGTAATTATTCAATGCTTCTATAGTGACTAATTCACACTTTTCCAAAGTATCCTGAATATCTTCTTCTATTTTCAAAACACTTTGATCTTGATATAAATATACTGCATCTTCAAAATGCAAATACAAACTACGATAATCTAAATTAATTGTCCCAACTACTCCTCGAACATCATCGCTAACAAACATCTTCGCATGAGTAAATCCTGGAGTATATTCATAAATTTGTACTCCTGCTTCCATTAAAGGTCGATAAAACGTTTTTGCCATGTAATAAATAAAAGGTTTATCTGGTATTTTTGGCATAATAAGTTTTACATCTACTCCTCTTTGAGAGGCGTTTCTTAAAGCATTCATCATTTCATGATCAATAATTAAGTATGGCATGATAATATGAACATATTGTGTAGCTTGATGGAGAATATGTAAATAGGTATCTTCTCCTACTAAATAATGATCAAAAGGATTATCTCCAAAAGGTAAAATATACCCTTTACCATTCCTAGATTCAATTCCATTTAAATACTTTTGATATTCCTTTTTTCCTCTATGCTCAACATACCAATTTTCTAAAAACATTAAAATAAAACCTCGAACAGCCTCGCCTTCTAAACGAATTGCAGTATCTTTCCAATGGCCAAAACGACTTAATTCATTAATATATTCATCCGCTAAATTAACTCCACCAGTATAAGCAATTTTTCCATCAACAACCACTATTTTTCGATGATCACGATTATTATATTGCGTGGAAATAATGGGTACTACAGGGTTAAATACTTTACATTCAATTCCATAAGATTCCAAATATTTAGGATAATCATGAGGAAGTAACATAAATGAACAAGTACCGTCATACATAAATTTTACATTTACCCCTTCACTTACTTTCTTTTTTAAAATTTCCAAAATAGAATTCCACATTTTTCCTTTTGCAACAATGAAATATTCTAAAAAAATATATTCCTTAGCATTTTCTAAATCATGAAGTAAATCAGGATACATTTCATCTCCTAAAGCATAATATTTGCTAATCGTATTTTGATAAATGGAATATCCACTTAAACGATTCATATATGTAACATAATTAGATTCAGCAATATTTTCAGCTTGTAACTTTTGATAAACCTTTAAATCTTGTTTTTGATACGTTTCCATTTCTAATTTCAACTTTTGATACTTCTTAGATAAAGAATGTACACCAATTTGCAATTTAACAAATAAATAAACAAAGACTCCTAAAGCTGGAAAAAGCAAAATCAAAATAATCCACGAAATTTGAAACGCTGGAGAATCAGTTTGATTGATAATATAAATCGTTAAAATGATTCCTAATACAGCAACTCCTCCAAATAACCATAATAAATATTTTTGAAAAAATGCCGTACAAAAATAAATTACAGCTCCTTGAATAACTAGCATTAAAAATGCTAAAGTAAAACGACTAAAAATAATTTTAAAAGGAAACTGAATTAACCAAGAAATAAAATTACTCTTTACTTGTTTGTTTTTCATCTTCTCTACCCATTCCAATTAACATTGCGATATTTTGAAAAATATTTACACCCTCCGATACGATTAAACAAACAGCAATAACATGAGAAATTGCTATCTCATCAAAAGGGTTTAATAAAATCATAATTCCAGATAAAATACATCCAGCACTTATTCCAGCTAAATATTTCCAAAAATGTCCTTGATTTAAACCATCAAAGTGAAGACAAATTTGCATACGTACCGCATTATGATAAATCAAATAAGCTCCTATTAAAAAAGCAATCATATTAGCAAGTTCTGTATTCTTTAAAAGAGCAATACCTCCAAATAAAATTAATAAAATGCCCTGTAAGAAATCATTTCGATAAATACGATCTTCCCTTGAGGTTTTAAAAAACTTCAAAAGGGAAAAACATCCAAAAACTAATCCAATAAAACCTATTACTAAAATGGAAGTAGTAATAATATCTTCTTCCTTAAAAAATAAAACTAATGCAAATATAATAAATAAAATTGCATTAAGAAAAGACATCCAAATACTTTTTTTATAATACTTTATTTGTTCATCCAACGTTAACATTTTACCACTTCTTTCTTCAACTATTTTATCATTATAATAAATTTTAGAAAAGAAAATAAAAAAAGAGTTTCCAAAAACTCTACGTTAAATACTTAAGACTATTCGAAATTTACTACTATCATATACAATATCAATATAAGATCCAAACATAAAAATACCTGCATCTCTACCAAAATAAAAACTATTCCCATGATCCACCATTCATATCAGAAATGGCACTCATATTTCTAGTAAAAAAAGAACCTACAGGCGCAAATTACTTGATGATTCCGCATAAAAAGAAAGAAAAGATAAACTGGTTATACCAAAAAGAATCAACCCAAGAACCATATAATAATACTTTTTATTTTCATCATTTAACTCTTTCCTTTCTTTATATACTAAGTACTACACGATAGCCAACCCAATTATAAGAAGTACCCATTCTATTTTCATATGCAAACATTCCTGTATCTTTACCATTAGTATTTGAACCACCTCGTTCATACCAAGGCGCCCAATAGGTAACAAAAACAGAAGCATTTGCATGCCAAGATCCAACTTGACCAGTTAAATTACCATAATTTGACGTTCCAAAAGGTCCCATTTCTCCTGTCGCATCACCAAGAATTCGACGATAAAACAATTTATCATTTTCTGCATAGGCATATTGATCATAATATTTTGAATCTGGAAAAGTCATTCCTGTTGTTAATTCTGTTAATCCAGAAGTATCTCCATCACATGTTGGACATCCAAATGTTCCATTAAATCCTGAATTACTTTTGCTATTTCTTCCACTCATCGGTTTTCCATTTTGATCAACCATGACTCCCATCACATATTCATAAGCTCCACCACTCATGTCATACACACCACTTATATTTCCGGTCGTACTTGCTGTATATCCTACAGTTGTATTATAAGGTTTTGTAATATTTTCTGTTGTTCCATACTTATTACACTCTTCATTAGTTCCAGTATACCCACAAGTTGGTTCTTTTACAGATGCATATCCAGTCACATGAGCACTATTATTATTGATTCTTACACTTGTAGCACTTCCATATTTACTGTGTTGTAAGTATGTGACAGCTCCCCACTCAGTGTTCTTCATCATATGACTATCTAATTCTCTTTTATAATCATACGAAGTAGAAAAAGC
>JAAWDB010000052.1 GCA_022793555.1 Bacilli bacterium | reverse complement strand
TAGAAAAAGAGGGATAAAACATGAATATTGTACCAACAGTTTTAGAGAAAAGTAGTAACCGGGAATATGCGTATGATTTGTATTCCAGACTTTTAAAAGATCGGATCGTATTTTTAACGGGAGAGATTAATGATATGACGGCGAATTTAGTGGTTTCTGAACTTTTATATTTAGATTCGTTAAGTCATGAGGAAATCTGTCTTTATATTAATAGTCCAGGAGGAAGTGTTAGTGCAGGTTTTGCTATTTTTGATACGATGAACTTTGTAAAAAGTAAAGTAAGAACCATTGTAATTGGAATGGCTGCTAGTATGGCTGCATTTTTACTTAGTAGTGGAGAGGCAGGTATGCGCTGCGCTCTTCCGAATGCTGAGGTTATGATTCATCAACCTCTTGGTGGTGTAGAAGGTCAAGCTACTGATATGAAAATAGCTTGTGAACGAATTTTAAAAATGAAAAAAAAGTTAAATGAAATACTTGCTAGCCAAACAGGTCAAAGTATTAAAACGATTGAAAAAGATACGGATCGAGATAATTTTATGGATGCGAAAGAGGCAAAAAAATACGGCTTAATCGATTGTATTTTATAAGCTGTTTTGGATTATTCATTTTGCTTTTTATAAGATTCTAATAATTGATTCATTTTAATAAAATGATGATTAATTCCTGATTTTCCTATTTTGTATCCTGTTTCTAAAGTAATGATTTCTGCTAATTCTAAATAGGATGATTCTGGATATTTCTCCCGATATTCCATTACAATTTTAGTTTTTTCATCCATTAAATCAATTAAATTATATTCTTTTAAATCTGCAATGAGTTTTAATTGTTTTAAGCCAGTTGTTGTTGTTTTTTCTTGATTGGCAATTTCACAATTATTTAAACGATTTACCATGTTTTTATGATCACGATAAATCCTTATGTCTTCAAAATAAAATAAGGCAGCTGTTGTTTCAAAGGCTTTGAGTAAATCGCTAATCATTTCGGCACTTTTAATATATACCATATAGCGATTGGATCTTTTTAAAACTTTAGCATCTAATTCCATATTTAGTAAAAGCTTTTGAATAAACTGAGCATCTTTTTTGGTCATAAAAACGAACTCTAAGTGATAACCACTCGTACTTGGATCATTAATCGATCCCGTTACTAAAAACGTACCTTTAATATAAGATATTTGATCTTCTTTCTCTAGTAAATACTCTTCTTTCATATCGATTTTTTTCCCATTATGGTAAATAGAAAGAGACTCTAGTATTTCTTCTACTTTTTCTTTAATTTCAAAGATATAAATTTGTTTAATGCGAAAACGTTTTTGATTACGAACGGTAATATTAATCGATACATTAAACAGTTCTTTAAAGTCTTTATATACTCTTCTTGCTACCGCAGCGTTTTCAAAAGATAAGGTAATACCATTTTTTAAAATTTTGGCATCATAACGAATAATGGCTGATAATTCATTTTGTATATTGATTCTATTAATTGGTTGTTTTGTTATTTCTTCTTTTATTCTTGTCGAAAAAGTCATCGCCATCACCAGAATTTACTATAACAAAAAAATGAAAAAAAAGCGAGTAACTCGCTTTTATCCCCAATAATCTGTTCGACTATTAAATCGCCATCCATATTGATTTGGAAAACCAGGCGGAGTAATAACATTACTCTTTTGGATGGTTCCAGTAAATCTTCCTTTTGCGACACCAAAATGGAGATGCGCTCCAAAGGTACAACCATCATATCCACCATTAGCTGTAGAAGTACTTCCTCCACCTACCCATCCAATAATGGTATTTTGAGTAACAATATCACCAACATTTACATTGAATTTTAATAAGTGATAGTAATAAGTTGTATATGTTACTCCTCCAACTACCACATCGATGTATAACATATTTCCTCCGCAGCGATACTTTGAAATTTTTCCTGTTACTTTTCCAGCTGCTGCTGCATATACAGGAGTTCCTTCTGCGTTTCCACCAATATCTAAAGCATTGTGATACTCTCCCCAACGTGTTCCTACTTCACTGGTGATTACTCCACGATTTAGCGGTTTTAACCAACCATAGTTATGTGGAATTTGAGTATTTGTACATGTTGATATAACAACATCATCGCTGGTTTTTCCAATGGTTTCTTGACAAGTCTTTTTTTCTGCTTCATATAAGTCTTTTGCTACTTGAATTTTTTGAGGTAATCCAAGGGCAAATTTGTCATATTCTTCAATATTTTGATGAATTTTTTGAATAGCTGCTTGGTATTTTTTTATTTCGCTATCTAATGCTTTTTGCTTTTCTTGTAATTCTAACTTCAATTTTTCATTAGTTTTAATTTCTTCTTCTAATGAAGTTAGGGTATCTTGAATACTTTTTGTTACTTGTTCTATTGCTGCAATTCGTGTAATTAAATCAGTCATAGTACTTGCACCTGTAACATATTCGACATAAGCATTTTGACTTTTCATTTGTTGTAAATACGCTAATGTTTTTTCGGCTGAGGCTTTTAATTCACCAATTTTTACATTTGATTCATCAATCTTTTCTTGTGTATCCGCTTCTTCTTTTCGTGCTTTAGACAAATTTTCTTCAGCTTCTTTTTTCGCTTGTTCTTTAGCTGCTTCTTCTCTTTTAGCCGCTTCAGTTTTGGCATCATTTTCTTTTTGTTCTTGTAATAATGCTTCGTATGCTTTTCTTAAATCTCCTAGCGTTTCTTCTTTAGCACTTACCTGAAATATTGGTAAAGAAACAATTAGGATTAGAATTAATAAAACCGTTATTTTCTTCATCATATCTTTAAATACTTTCTAACAGCTCTGTAACTGCCAAACATTCCTACTACTGATCCTACTGCTAGTAAAATAAAAGCTACATAGAAAACAAAGTTAAATGGTTGTACTAGAGTAATCATGTTAGATACAATATGTCCATTTAGTTTATCGTATAGAAAGTTGTAACCATAGATCGTAACAATTATTGGAATGATTGATCCTAAAACGCCTAGAATAAAACCTTCAAAAATGAAAGGTAATTTTATAGCAATATTACTTGCTCCTACTAAACGCATGATTTCGATTTCATTTTTTCTAGAATAGATTGTTAATTTAATGGTATTACTGATTAGAAAAGCTGTTACCAATACTAAAGCTACAACAATAACAATCGTTCCTTTGGATACAATATCAAAAGCTCCGACTATATTTTCAACCATTCCCTCACCATATTCAGCAGATGAGATAAATTCAAATTTACGAATTTGTTCTGTAACACTTTTTAAGTCTGTGACATCTTTTACTTTGACAATAAATGAATCAAGTAAAGGATTGGTTTCTAAATAATCTAATGTAGCATTTAAGGTTTCTGATTCATTCTTCATTTCTGCTTTCCATTCATCAGCACTTTTATAGGTATAATTTTCTACATTATTAATTTTATTTAATTCGCTTTTTAGCTCTTCAATATTACTTTCAGTTGCTTCTTTTTTTACATATGCTACGATTGTTAATTCTTTTTCTAAATTAGTAGTAATTTCGCTTACATTATAAGATAGGACTATGGAAACGGCTACCAAAATTAGGGTAATTGTAGAGCAAGTGATTGCCGCCATACTTAAGCTAAAATTTCGTCCAGCACTTTTGAAAGAATCTCGAATGCTTCTACTTAGTATTCTTAACGCTCTCATGGGCTTTATAACTTCCTTTCAAATAATCTCCGGCTAAAACACTGTTTTCAATGACAATTACTCTTTTTTTCATGCGATTAACAATGTCTTTGTCGTGAGTCGCCATAATAATAGTGGTTCCTAGTTCTTGATTAATTTTTTCTAAGATCCCCATGATTTCTCGACTGGTATCAGGATCTAGATTACCAGTTGGTTCATCACATATTAATAATTTAGGATTGTTTACAATCGCTCTGGCAATTGCGACACGTTGTTGTTCACCACCAGATAATTGGCTAGGGAAATTTCGTATTTTTTCTTTCAAACCAACATTTTCAATTGCCTTCATCACTTTCGGGCGGATTTCTTTCGATTCCATTCCTAAAGCTTCTAGGGCAAATGCGACATTTTCGTAAACCGTTAATTTAGGAAGCAATTTGAAATCTTGGAAAACTACTCCTAGTTTTCTCCGTAATTTATATACTTTAGAATTTCTTAGTTTGGCAACATTGATTCCTCCAACAATGACATCACCTTTCGTCGGTTTTTCTTCCCGATAAAGCATTTTGATAAATGTGGATTTTCCAGAACCAGTTGAACCAATAACAAAGACAAATTCTCCTTTATCAATATCAATATTTAAATCAGCAATTGCTGTTGTACCATTTTTGTACACTTTATAGCAATTTTTGACTTTAATGAGTTTCACTTCATCACCTCGTACTATGTACAGTATAACAAAGATCGCTCATGAATTAAATGGTAAATTTGACCTCTTAACACCACCATGAACTTCATAACAATCATTAATTACAAAGAAAGCATGTGGATCAATAGCTAGAACGGATTCTTTAAAATAATAATAATCTGGTGTAGGAACGACACACATTAATAAGTAGCCTTTTTCTTTGCGAAATCCTCCTTTGGTATCTAACATGGTGACACCACTTTTTAAATCTTCGATAATAAATTTTTTTACATTTTCGGTTTCTTTGGTATAAATAAAAAATAATTTACTGTTGGAAATACCAATTAATATCCGATCAACTAGTGAACTACTAATGTATAAAATGATGATCGCATAAATCATTTTGTTGATGCCGAAAATAAAACCACCAGCTAAAATAATTACGATATTCGTATATAAAACGCTTTTTCCTTCTGGAATACGAGCATATTTGTTAATGATTTTCATTAAAATGTCGCTACCACCTGTTGTAAATCCCGTTTTATAAATAATACCATTAGCAAAACCACTTAGTAATCCTGCTACTAATACCACAACTAAGAAAGAATCAAAAGTTACATAGTTTTTTAAATATTCAGCTAAAGGAAGAGTAAAAGAAACCATGAATGGATATAAAATACTTCCTAAAATTGTTTTCATTGTTTCTTCGCGCCCTAAAAAAATA
Organism: Bacilli bacterium; assembly: GCA_022793555.1. Classification (GTDB taxonomy): domain Bacteria; phylum Bacillota_I; class Bacilli_A; order RF39; family UBA660; genus MGBC162267. The sequence goes on along the minus strand of JAAWDB010000052.1, from coordinate 5,118 downwards.
AAGCTAATGATCATTAAAATTCCGCTGGCTATATATAGAAATATTTGTGGATTTAATCCCCATAATTTTTGAAAAATAATGGCAAGTCCACTCGTTCCTCCAATTACCAAACTATTGGGTACTAAAAATAAATTGTAATTAAGTGCTAGTAGAGTTACACCAAACAATAGCACTAAAAAACGGGATAAAAAGTTTTTCCAGTATACAATATCTTTAATTTTTTTTAAGTCTAGAAAGTCCATACTACCATCCTTTTTATTATTATACTGTACCATTTTTTTTAAATCAATCGCATAAATTTGAAAAAAAGTGTATATAGTTTAGAGAGGTGAAAAAAGATGAATGGAAGTTTTTATCAAAATCCTACTTTTCCAAATGCAACAAATCCCAATAATATGAATTCTACAACGCCACCAGGGAATATTAGTTTTCAATCTCAAATGCCTTTGGAACAAAGTTTGATCGAAAACATTTTACGTTTAAACAAGGGGAAAAAGGTTCGAGCATATGTTTCTTATCCAGATTCTAATGAATGGCGCGACCGTATTTACGAAGGAAGAATTGAAGAAGCCGGAAGAGATCATTTAATTATTAGTGATCCGAATACTGGAGTATGGTATTTAATTCGAATGATTTATTTAAATTATGTCGAGTTTGAAGAAAGAATTAATTATAATACCGATTATTCCGATACTTTTGATTAAAAAAATTGGTTTTTTAAAAGCCAATTTTTTTTATAAGTATTTTTCTAAATAAGGAATTTCTTCTTTAAGGGTAGTAGGAATTCCATGACCAGGATAAATTTTAATATCTTTCGGATAGTTTAATATATTTTGAATACTTTTTTGCATTTCTTTAAAATCACTACCTTCTAAATCGCAACGTCCAATAGTGTGATAAAAAATAAAATCGCCAGAAAATAAGATTTTTTCTTCGGGAAAATAAAAACCTATTAAATCTTCAGCATGACCTTTACAAGATATCACTTCCATATTCCAAACGGTTGATTCATTATGAGTTAGATGATAAAGATTTTCTAATTTTTTTAAAGCTCCAATATGATCAAAATGATGATGTGTTACAAATATCCCTACTACATTCTTATCTTGACAGAATGTTTTGATTTTTTCAAATTCATCACCAGGGTCAATAATAATAGTTTGATTATTTTTGGTAATTACATAACAATTTGTATCTAGGTAACCCACTTTTATTGTTTCTATTTGCATTTTTATCACCTATTTTATTATACCATATTATGCTAGATGAAAAAGCTTATCAAATTTTAAGAATTTATGATAGAATTAGGAATAAGATAGGATGTGAATTATGGAAGTCGTTTATATTATTTTAATTATCGTTTTTATATTAGGCTTATTGGGAATGTTATATATTCACTATTTTAATGATCTACAATATTTAAAAACTAAAATTGAACAATCGGAGGGGATCATTGATGAATCTTTGCGTGAACGATATGATTTAGTTGTGCGAACTAGTGATATTGTTAAAGCAAATTTAAAAGAAAAAAAGGATTATTTTAAAGAATATATTTCTTTAAAAGATGAAAAAATTAGTAATTTTGAAATGGATCGAAAGTTAAAGGAAGCTATCAATATTATTTTTAATTTGAAAAATGATTATCAAGAATTACAAAACCATGATGGAATGAAAGAAATTATTCATGGGTTAAATCGAACCACCGAAAAACTTTCAGCAGCAATTTCATATTATAATCGTTATACTAACAAACTAAATGAAATGATTCGCAAATTTCCTTCTAATCTTATTGCTAAAATTCATCATTTTCAAATTAAACCTTTTTTTGATCACAAAGATATGAATGATGATGATTTATTAGATTTTAAACTTTAAACTACTTAACATGTAGTTTTTTTGATGGAACAAATGCATTATTCGGGCATATATTTATCTTCATAGTATATAGTGATTAGAAATTTTTTCTAATTAGAAAGGATGGTAAATAATGACTGGACGAGTTGTTAATGAAGCCGATAAAAGAATTACTCAAGCGTTTGGTAAAGGGCATACGGGAGTAGATATTGGTTGGAGACAAAATGAAGAAGATAATAAAGTTTTTGCTCATAGTGCAGGAACCGTTATAACAGCAGTCGACGGTAAAGATACAACCCCTGGTAGTAGAGGGTTGGCTAGTTATGGTAATTATGTCGATATTGATCATGGTAATGGCTATGTAACAAGGTATGCACATTTAAGAAAAGGGAGTGTTCGGGTAAAAAAGGGAGATAAAGTGGATAAGAATACTCTTATTGGTATCATTGGCGAAAGTGGTAATGTGACAGGAAGACATTTGCATTTTGAAGTATTTCACAATAAACAAAGAATTGACCCTACTCCTTATTTAAATGAAGATTTTAAACAGCAAGTATGGTATCAATCTTATGATAATGTTTATAAGTGGAATCCTAACGTTTTAGCAGGAACAAACGAGTATGCTGGAAATTTTGGTATTGCTATAGAAGCAATTTATGTGGATCGCTATCGGATACGTGTTCATGACAAAAAGAAAAATGAGTGGCTTCCTTGGGTAGATAAGCGAAGTGACTATGCAGGTAATATCGGGAATGCGATTGATGGTGTTCAAATCGAAGGAGCAACGTACCGTGTTCATTTAAGAAATGGCGGATGGCTTTCTTGGGTAAGTAAAGTGGATAACTCATCAAATGGTTATGCAGGAATTTATGGTAGAGAAATTGATGCTTTACAAATTCGTTAGTAAAATAAGAGAACTTTTAGTGTTCTCTTATTGTATTTTTAATGTTAATAACTTATGATATTTTTATAATAATATTATAGGTGTAGCCGGATATGAATTTAAAAAATAGATATTTTCTTTTTGTTTTTTTAATTATCTTATTCACTTTAGGTATTGGATTTTACTTTTTCTATGTGAGTAGTTCCTCCTATGATAATTTAATTTCTCATCATGTATATGTTGAATATGGTTCTCCAGTAACAGCTAAGGATGTTTTTATTACTGTTCCAGAAGAAGAGTTTCAATTTTCGCCGCCACTGGAAGAAATCAAAGAGGTAGGAAATTATTTAATGACACTTTCTATTCATAAGAAAAATATAAATTTTGAAATCCATATTATTGATTCAACTGAGCCGATTTTAGAGGTACATCCTCTTACTATTTATTTGGATGAAGATTTACCGAAAGCAGAAGACTTTGTTCTTCGTTGTGAAGATTTAAGTCGATGTTCTTTTCCTGATGTTTTTATTGAACGAAAAGAGGGTGAGCAAACCATTTCCATTATCGCCGTTGATGATTATGGAAATCAAGCGATAAAAGAAACCGTGTTAACAATGATAGCTTATTCTGGTGCACCTTTAATCAGTGGATTAAATGATATTTTTGTGGAGGAAGGAAATAAAGTCAATTTAAAAAATGGGGTTAATGCCTATGATCAACGATTTGGAAATGTTTCTTTTACTATTGATGATTCGAAAGTAAACTATAATTTACCTGGGACTTATGAAATAATTTATACGGCTTCTAATCCTCTAGGCATTGTTACAACGAAAAAGCGGAAAATAAACGTTCGAAAAAAAGATGTTACTTATATGATTAATAATTTTCCAACATTTTCACAGTATCCAAAATATCCGAATGGGTGTGAAACCGTAGCTCTTTATAATTTATTACGTTTTTATAAAGTTTCTGTTTCATTAGATGAAATTGTGGATAAATTACCAAAAGGAGAGGGACCTCATTTAGAAAATGCGATGATATATGGAGGAGATCCCGAAGTGGAATTTGTAGGGAATCCTAGAGATTTACATGGCTATGGTGTTTTTCAAAAACCAATCTTTGATCTAGCAAATCAATATAAAGGGGGAATGATCGACTACACAGGTCATTCTCTTAATGATGTCTTAGCTTTAGTAAAACAAAAGATTCCCGTGCAAGTTTGGGTTTCAATAGGATTAAAAGACACAAAAGTTTGTGCTAGTTGGACGCATCGCGTCACGGGAAAGAATATTGATTGGATATGTAATTTACACAGTGTTATTATTGTAGGATATAATAGTAATACGGTGTATGTGTCTGATTCTTATACTGGTAAAATTGAAAGTTATGGCCGAAAGCAATTTGAAAAAATGTTTGAATTGTTTGGACGAAGAGCTTTGTATTTTCCAAATTAAAACATCAGTTATTTTCTGATGTTTTTTTTGTTGTGGATAAGTACCTTAGTTATTCACTTTTTATTTAAGTCCCAATTAATGGGTGTGATGCCATTTTGTTTTAAAAACTCATTTGTTTTGGAAAAGGGTTTGCTACCAAAGAAACCATAATTTGCAGCAAAAGGACTTGGATGGGCACTTGTTAATACTAAATGTTTCGGATTGGTTATCAAGTCTTTTTTAGCTTTAGCAAAATTTCCCCATAGAATAAATACAACAGGTTCATCTTTTTCATTTAAAACCTTTATGATATAATCCGTAAGTCTTTCCCATCCTAAATTACGATGAGATGCTGGGGTATCTTTTACAACGGTTAAAACCGCATTTAAAAGAAGTACTCCTTCTTTTGCCCAGCCAGTTAAATCGCCGTTGTTAGGGCGTGGAATACCTAAATCACTTTCTAATTCTTTATAGATATTTTGAAGTGATGGTGGTACTTTAATTCCTTCTTGAACAGAAAAAGATAAACCATGAGCTTCTCCGATACCATGATAGGGATCTTGTCCTACGATTACTACTTTCGTATTTTTAAATGGTGTAAGCTTTAACGCATTAAAAATATAATTTTTGGGTGGAAAAACTTCTTTGGTGTTATATTCTTGTTCAACAACTGCCATAAATTTTTTAAAACCGGGACTTTCCCAAATGACTTTTAATAATTCATCCCAATCGTTTCCTATTTCTATATTCATTAAAAGACCTCCTTACTTATGGTACGTTTCATGATTTATAATTTTAAAGGAACGATAAATTTGTTCTAAGAGAATTCCTCGAAATAAGCCATGAGGAAAAGTAAATCTCGAGAACGTTATACTTTCTTTTTTTAATTCTTTAATCTCATTAGGGATTCCTAAAGAGCTTCCAATGATAAATGTGATATTACTTGTT
>JAAWDB010000051.1 GCA_022793555.1 Bacilli bacterium | reverse complement strand
GAAGATGAAGAAGGCTTAAAAAAATTATGCAAACAATTTAGCTTCCCAGGAGGAATAGGAAGTCATGCAACTCCAGAAACACCAGGTAGTATAAATGAAGGTGGGGAATTAGGCTATAGCTTAGCGCATGCTTTTGGAGCAGTATTTGATAACCCAGACTTAATTGCAGCTTGTGTTATCGGAGACGGTGAAGCAGAAACAGGACCATTAGCAACCAGCTGGCATGCAAATAAATTCTTAAATCCACTAACAGATGGTGTAGTATTACCAATCCTCCATTTAAACGGATATAAAATTGCTAATCCTACCATTCTATCGAGAATTAGTAAAGAAGAATTAGACGCTCTAATGCGTGGATATGGTTGGACACCTTTTTATGTAGAAGGCGAAGAACCAATGGCGATGCATGAAAAAATGGCTGAAACCTTAGAAGAGATAATTATAAAGATTAAAGCGATTAAAGAAAATGCCAAAACATCGAAAGAAATTGAAAGACCGTTTTGGCCAATGATTGTTCTTCGTACACCAAAAGGTTGGACAGGACCAAAAATGATTGATGGAAAAGAGATTGAAGGCAGTTTTCGTGCTCATCAAGTTCCTATAGAAGTCACAAAAGATCATCCAGAATCACTTACGAGATTAGAAAATTGGCTTCGCAGCTACCGTCCTGAAGAACTATTTGATCAAAATGGAACTTTAAAAAAGGAATTAAAAGAATTAGCTCCAGATGGCAATCATCGTATGGGAGCCAATCCAGTTGCCAACGGAGGAATAATTAAACAAGTTCTTGACATGCCTGATTATCGTGAGTTTGGAATAGATGTACCAAAACCAGGAAGTGTTGTTAAAGAAGACATGCGTATTTTAGGTCACTTTGTAAAAGCAATAATTGAAAAAAATGATACAAAAAGAAACTTTCGAATTTTTGGACCAGACGAAACATTATCTAATCGTTTAAATCATGCTTTTGAAGCAACAAGTCGCCAATGGATGCCTTCCATTTATGCAAATGACGAATACCTATCTCGAGATGGTCGAATTATTGATTCCATGTTATCAGAACACTTATGCGAGGGGTGGTTAGAAGGTTACATTTTAACTGGAAGATATGGTTTCTTTCATAGTTACGAATCTTTCATTCGCATCGTAGATTCCATGGTAGGACAACATGCCAAATGGATCAAAATGGCAAATGAAATTCCGTGGCGAAAACCAATTCCTTCTTTAAATATCCTTTTATCGAGTCATGCATGGCAACAAGATCACAACGGATATACCCATCAAGATCCTGGTTTCATTAATCATTTATTAACAAAAAAAGCAGATACCGTAAGAGCTTATTTGCCACCAGATGCTAATTGCCTATTATCTTGTTTTGATCACTGCATCAAGTCAGAAAACTATATAAACGTTATTATTGCTAGCAAGCATCCACGGCCACAATGGTTAAATATGCGTCAAGCAGAAATTCATTGTCGTCAAGGAATCGGAATCTGGGAATTTGCGAGTAATGATCAAAATAGCGAACCAGATGTTATTATGGCTTGCGCAGGCGATACCCCAACTTTAGAAACACTTGCATCCGTTTCAATACTAAATAAATATTGTCCTAATTTAAAAATAAGAGTAGTAAATGTGGTTGACTTAATGAGACTACAACCAAAAGAAGTTCATCCTCATGGTTTAACAGAAAAAGAATATAATATGATTTTTACGGAAAATAAACCAATTATTTTTGCTTTTCATGGCTATCCTAATGTTATTCATGAATTGACTTATAAACGTGAAAATCAAAATTTACATGTTCGTGGATATATCGAAGAAGGAACTATTACTACGCCATTTGACATGCGAGTATTAAATAAAATAGATCGTTTTCACTTAACCGAATTAGTCTTAAGTCATGTAAATACAAAAGAAAAAGAACAAGCATTAAAATACTGTCAAGAAATGCTAGAAAAACATCGTACTTTTATTAAAGAACAGGGAATTGATATGCCTGAAGTAAGTGAATGGCAGTGGGAAAGAAATGATGCCAATTGATTATTGAAGAATTATATTTAAAAGCAAATTTTGTTGTAAATCCCGTTTTAAAAACAACATTACAATCAAAAACAATTTTAAAAAATGAAATAATACGCCGAGCAAATAGTGGATTATATTACATTACTACGGAAGAAAATGCTGATAAAATAATCGAAGAAAGCTTAATAAATAGTCCTGAACCATTTTTATCATATGGACTAAAAAAACCTATTTTCTATGCCGGAATTCCAGAATTTGCCGTTTCTTGTCTTGATTTAAAATTACCATCAACGATCACTGCCATTAAATTAGAAATACCTTATGAAACCTTAGCATTGTTTCAAATAGAAAGTCAAAATATGGCTTATAAATTATTTTATCCTAATTTATTAATAGAGCCCTTTGATTTGAAAAAAGTATATTTAGGATTAACCACTAATGATTACCATTTTTGCTATCAAGAGATTTCTTTAGATGAAAAAGAAAAATATGAAGTACAAATTCCTTTTAACGAAGTAAAATTGATAGAAAAAAACATGGGAAAAGAAATAAAGGAACAATTAAAAGAAATTAAAAAAAGAAAGAATCATTTAAAAATTTGATTCTTTTTAAATTGACTTATCAATATAATTAACATATAATAAATTAGCATATATTAAATTGAAAGGAAGGAAATATGAAACATATTGGAAGTATTTTAAAAAAATTTACTTTTCCTATCTTAGTCGTAATAGCACTATTATGGATTCAAGCTACTTGTGATTTATCACTACCAGATTATACTGCTAATATTATTAATATAGGAATTCAAGAAAAAGGGATTGACAGTACTATCCCAAGTGTTTTAAGTAAAAATACTTATGATACTATACTATCTTTATCTGAAAATAAAGATGGAATCATTGAGCTTTATGAAAGAAAGTCATTATCTGACTTGTCTACAAAAGAACAAGAAAAATATCAAAAAAAATATCCTTTAATAGCTCAAGAAGAATTGTATTTTCGAAAAAAAATGACAAAAGAGCAAGAAGAAAGTCTATCAAATGAATTTGCTCGCTTGTTATTATTTATTGAATTTTTAAGTAACAAAGAAAATCAAATGACTTCTTCAAACTTTCCACAAGTACCAGGAAAAAATAATTTAGAAGTATTCATTAGTTTAGATGAAACGACGAAAACTCAAATTTTAAATCGTTTTAACGAACAAATTCAGAATTATGAAACTTCTATGTTGGAACAAGTTGCAATTGAAGCAATAAAAAAGGAATATCAACAAATTGGAATAAATTTAGATGATTTACAAATGGAATACATTATTCAAAATGGTTTAATCATGGTAGGAATAGCCTTATTAATTATGATTGTCGCCATTTCAATTGGATTTATTGCCAGTCGAACTGCAGCCAAATTTTCTTATTATTTAAGAAATAAAGTAGTAACCAAAATTATGAGCTTTTCTAATAAAGAGTTTACTGAATTTAGTACAGCCAGTTTAATTACTAGAAGTACAAACGACATTCAACAAATCCAAATGCTTTTTGTCATGCTTTTACGTATCGTAGTTTACAGTCCAATACTTGGAATTGGAGCATTATTAAAAGTAATGGGAAATTCTATGAATTGGGTGATTGGCTTAGCAATTGGTTTAATTATGTTAATTGTAATCATACTTTTCACCTTTGCTATGCCTAAATTTAAATTAATTCAAAAATTGGTAGATAAATTAAATTTGGTATCTCGTGAAATACTAACAGGAATACCTGTTATTCGAGCTTTTAGTACAGAACGCCATGAGGAAAAACGCTTTGATAATGCCAATCAAGAACTGGCGAAAGTAAACCTATTCTGTAACCGTGTAATGGGAATTATGATGCCAACAATGAGTTTTATTATGAACGGAGTTGCTATTTTAATCATTTGGGTAGGAGCAAAACAAGTAGATTTAGGAACTCTTCAAGTAGGAACTTTAATGGCATTTATTACTTACACCATGCAAGTCATTATGTCTTTTCTAATGTTATCTATGGTCTCAATTGCATTACCTAGAGCATGGGTATCAGTAAAAAGAATTGGTGAAGTATTAGATAAAGAAAATTCGATTCAAGAAGTCAAAAATCCAGAAGAATTTAATAAAGAAAAAACAGGAATTGTTGAATTTAAAGATGTTTACTTTAGATATCCCGATGCCGAAGAAGATGTTTTAGAAGATATTAGTTTCTTAGCTACACCAGGAACTACTACAGCGTTTATTGGTTCCACAGGGTCTGGAAAATCAACTTTAATTAATTTGATACCACGCTTTTTTGATGTAACTGGAGGCAAGATTTTAATTGATGGTACAGACATTCGTAAAGTAAATATTCATGATTTGCGTGAAAAAATTGGGTATGTTCCTCAAAAAGGCAATTTATTTAGTGGTACAATTCGGTCAAACATTTTATTTGGTGCCGAAGATAAAAGTGATGAAAATATGAAAAAAGCAGCTCAAATAGCTCAAGCAACCGAATTTATTAATGCGAAAGAAGAGGGATATGAAAGCGAAATAAGCCAAGGTGGAACCAATGTTTCAGGAGGACAACGCCAACGACTATCCATTGCAAGAGCAATAGCTACAAATCCTGAAATCTATATCTTTGATGATTCTTTCTCAGCCTTGGATTATAAAACGGATGTTAATCTGCGAAAAGCTTTAAATGAAGAAACAACAAATGCTACCATCTTTATTGTTGCTCAAAGAATTAGTACAATCATGCATGCCGATCAAATTATTGTTTTAGATAAAGGAAACATTGTAGGAAAAGGTACACATGAAGAATTGTTAAAAAATTGTGAAATTTATAAAGAAATTGCTCTATCACAATTAAAGGAGGATGAATTACATGGCTAAAAAGAAAATGGGCCCTCCTGGTGCATCTATAGAAAAGGCAAAAGATTTTAAAGGAACATTAAAAAAATTAATTAATTATGTAGGAAAATATAAAGTAGGGATTACAATTGTTTTTCTAGTCGCTATTGCAAGTACAATATTCTCCATTGCGGGGCCTAAAATTTTAGGAAACGCGACTCAAGAACTTTACGTTGGACTAGTTGCTAAAATTAATGGTACAGGTGGAATAAACTTTACAGCCATTTCTAAAATTCTATTATTTTTATTAGGATTATATATATTAAGCGCTATTTTTTCATACATTGAATCATGGGTAATGTCGGGGATTAGTAAAAAAACTACATACCGACTTAGAAAAGAAATTTCTGAAAAAATCAAAAAATTACCAATGCGTTATTTTGATGCGAAAACTACTGGGGAAACATTATCCGTAATTACAAATGATGTTGATACATTACAACAAAGTTTAAATGAAAGTGCAACAGAATTAGTAACATCTATTGTAACCGTGATTGGAATTTTTATCATGATGTGTACAATTAACGTAAGTCTTGCTATTTTAACAGCTCTTGTCTTACCAATTGCCTCTATTTTTGTTATGGCAGTAATGAAAAGAAGTCAAAAACATTTTCAAAATCAACAAAAATATTTAGCAACTGTCGATGGCGAAGTTGAAGAAATGCTAGGAGGGCATACGGTTGTTAAAGCTTTTAACGCCGAAGAAAAGTTAATTAAAGAATTTGAAGTTGAAAATAAAAAGCTTTATGAAGCCGGATGGAAAAGTCAATTTCTCTCAGGATTAATGCATCCAATTATGAATTTTATTGGAAACTTAAATTACGCTATTATTGCCATTGTTGGAGCTTATTACTGTGCAAAAGGAAGAATTACAGTAGGTAATATTCAATCCTTTATTCAATACTCTAAAAATTTTACGCAACCAATCGCCAGACTTGCTCAAGTAATGAATCAAATTCAATCTATGATTGCTGCTGCTGAAAGAGTATTTGAATTTTTAGAAGAAGCAGAAGAAGAGGATAAAGGAACACTTCAAGTTCCTCTAGAAGACATAAAAGGAAATATCGAATTTAAACATGTTCGATTTGGATACAATAAAGACAAAATCATTATTAAAGATTTTAATGCTAAAGTAAAATCGGGACAAAAAATTGCTATTGTTGGACCAACTGGAGCAGGAAAAACTACAATGATTAAACTTCTTATGCGCTTCTATACGGTTCGTGAAGGAGAAATTTTAATTGATGGCCATAATATCAATGAATTTAAAAGAAGCGATTTAAGAAACATTTTTGGCATGGTTCTTCAAGATACATGGCTTTTTAGTGGAACTATTATGGAAAATCTTCGTTACGGAAAACTAGATGCTACAGATGATGAAGTCATTGAAGCTGCTAAAACGGCTCATGTTCACCATTTTATTCAAACGTTACCAGATGCGTATAATATGGTATTAAATGAAGAAACCAATAATGTTTCGGGTGGTCAAAAACAATTATTAACCATTGCAAGAGCCATCCTCGCAGATCCTAAAGTAATGATTTTGGATGAAGCGACAAGTAATGTTGATACCAGAACTGAAATCCTAATTCAAAAAGCAATGGATGAATTAATGAAAGGACGTACATCTTTTATCATAGCCCATCGTTTGTCAACAATCAAAAATGCGGACTTAATCTTGGTTATGAAAGATGGAGACATTATTGAAGTTGGTAATCATGATGAATTAATCAAAAAAAATGGCTTCTATGCCGAGCTTTATAATAGTCAATTTGAAGATGTAGAATAAATAAATTAGGCTGTTGACAAAAATAATTTTGTCAATGGTCTTTTTTGTTGAAAAAATATTACTTGCGCCCTTTAAAAAAATAAAATAAAATAATTATAGTAGAAAATACAAAGCAAAAGAAAAGAGGTACTCATGAGTAGTAAAATGGAGTTAATCGTAACCTTTTATTTACATAACCAGAAATTACCAAAAGAGTATCTAAGTATTTTTTATTCGTTTTTAAAAACAACCTTGATCGATCAAAATGAAGATAAATTTAATGAACTTTTTAAAAATAGAGAGCTAAAAGTGAAAAATTTTTGCTTTTATATTAAATTACCAAATCCTATATTTGAAAAAGATTCTATTACTTTGAGGAATAATAGAGTAGAAATGCATATAAGAAGTTCAAATAAAGTGGAACTATTTGAATTTTATAATGCTTTTTTAGAAGAATTTTATGTGAAGAAAAATTACCCAATGAATTTAAACCAAGCAAAGTTGATTGACGTAAAATTAAAATTTTTAAAAGAACCTATTTCTAAGAATAATACAGCAACATGGTTTGTAAAAATGCTTAGCCCCTTAGTTGTCAAAAAACAAATTGATAAAGAAAAAAATAAAATTTGGTACTATTCTTATGAAGATATTGAATTTAAAGATATATTAATAGAAAATATTAAAAATACCACAAAACAATTAGGATATCATTTTAATTTTAATGGCTTCGAACTAATTCCAGTTAACTTAAGAAAAACGATAATATCGCTTTACACCATCAGTTTTCCAGTAACTATTGGAAGTTTCATCTTAAAAGGTGATACAAAACTATTGGAATTTTTATATAATTCGGGAATTGGAGTATTACGTTCATCTGGATGCGGATCCTTTGAAATTTTGGGGAGCGAATAAAAATGAAAGAAGAAATATCATTTGAATTAGGATCCTTTTTTGCTAATGCTGGAATAATTGGATTATTAAAAATGTTAGACCAAGACCCATCAAGTAAAGGAAATTTTCGTTATAATGAAACAAAAGATACCATTTATATTAATATAGATTATTTACAAAATAGTAATTTAACTGAATTATTTATTAACGGGGTCAACCAGCTAGAAATAGAAACTGGAAAATTACCATGTATTTTAAATAAAATAAAAGATTTCTCTCAAAAACTAAAGGTAACAGAACTAAGTAAAGAAGAAATAGTTGAGTTAAATATAAATTTAAAACAATTAGAGTTAAATAGTTACAAAAAGGCTTATGAAGTTATAAAAAAAGAAAATAAATTAGAAGACATTTATGATTTAATTACCCAAATATCAAAAGAAAAAAATCAACAGGAAATCAAAAAAAAGCTCACACAAATAATTAAAATTATTGAACGTAAAAACGTATTTCAAATTTTATTTTTTCGTGAAATTGCATATCGAAGAATTAATAAATTTTGGGATTCGATAAGCTTTTTAAACAGAAACAATATCACCAAAAATATAAAAGAGATTCATGCCAAAACGTTTGAAGAGCCTTTTAAAGAATATTTGAAAGCTGAGAAAAAAGGCAATTACCAATGTGAAGAATGTGGCGACAATTTTCCATCACGATTTCGTTATGACTATTCTTTTTTAAAAGGAACAACTGCGGATACAGCAAGAAAGAAAAATGATTTTTGGAATTACCGAGTAAATTCTTGGATTTGCCCTAAATGCCGTTGGCTTTATTCTTTAATACCCTTAGGATTTTCCAAATATCAGCAAAAATATTTATTTTTAAATTGTAATCAATCAATAGAAGCGTTAACAAAAATTAATACAGAATTTTACAAAGATAATTTCACAAAAAATGATTTTTATTACCAAAATATTTTAATAGAATATTTAAAAAAGCAAACGGAAATTAGAAATAATATCGAAGTTATTTTAGCTGGCGAAAAGGAAAAAATGTTTACTGTAAATATCATTCCGAAAGAAATTTTAAATTTAATATATCAAAATTTAGCTAGTTTTGAAAATTTAATATCTCGGCGAATAAAAATAAATGATCAAACCATTTTCCTTTTTGACATCGTATTTCAGAATTTATTAAGACTAAAAGATAATTATGGTTTAATCGGATGGTTGATAAAAAAATACATAAATGAAAAAGATTGGCAAAGTTATTATTTAGCCAGAGATATCGCTAAAATTCAGTTTAATCTAAGTAAAAAAAGAGAGGAAAATGAGAACATGGATAAAGAAGTCAAAAATATGGAATGGCGAGGAAGACAATTACAACAAAGAATATTAGAGACAAAACATACAAAGGACACTTCAGTGGTAAATTCATTAGCATACAAATTAGAAAATGCCGCTCGAATTAATGATACAGTTAGTTTTACGAGCATTGTTCTTCGTGCTTGTATGAGTTATAAAGCGCCACTCCCTTCACTATTAATAAATGGGCTAGAACATAATAGAGACTATCAAAGTTTAGAGTATGCTTATATTTTAGGATTACTTTCTGCAAACGGTGAAAACAAAAACGAAGAAAAGAATGAAGGAGGAATTTGAAATGAAAAATGCATTAACTATGACTCTAATATTTGAAGCAAATTCTGCTAATTATGGGGAAGGTTTTTCAAATATATCACCAATGAAAACGTTAACAAGAGGTGATTATAAAGAATACCCATATATTTCTCGTCAAGCACTGAGATATAATATGGTAGAACAGTTAAACTGGAACACAACGCCTGTATCTGGAGAAATAGGAGCAGTGCAATTTACACATGATACAACGATCAAAGATTATCCAGAACTAGACTTATTTGGTTATATGAAAACTGCCAAAAAAACGGATAATCATTTAACTAAAAAAAGAAGTGCAGTTGTTCGTTTAAGCCATGCCATTGGTCTAGAGCCTTATAAAGGAGATATCGACTATTTAACTAATATTGGTCTTTCTAAACGTGGATCCAACATGGACAATTCTATTGTTCTAACAGAGATTCAAAGATCATTTTATTCTTACACGATTACCATTGACTTGGACTTGATAGGGATAGATGAAAACGATAACATTGAAATTTCACAAGAAGAAAAAACAAAAAGAATTATTGATTTTTTAAGCACCGTTGAATTTTTATATCGTGACATCAAAGGAAGAAGAGAAAATCTTTCACCAATTTTTGCTATCGGTGGTCTTTATTCCAGAAAAAATCCTTTCTTTATGAACAGTATTTCTTTAGAAGAAAGAAATTTGCAAATGTCATCTATTCAAGATTTGCTAAAAATAGAAGAAATAGCAAAGAATACCTACACTGGTCTTTTAAATGGTATCTTTACCAATGAAAAAGCGATAAAAGAAAATCTAAATCCAATCAGTATACATGAATTTTTTAATCAGATAAAAAAGGAAGTTACCAAATATTATGAAACTAATTAGGATCAAAGCTAAACAAAACATGGTCAATTACCGAAGGCCAATGTGCTATATTTCTGGAGAAACTTATCCTCTTCCTCCATATTCTACAATTATTGGCATGATTCATAACGCCTGTGGGTACAAAGAGTATCATCCAATGAAAATAAGTGTACAGGGTATACCATATAGTGTCGTTTCTGATATTCAAACTAAAGTTGCCGGAGGAACTGCTAAATTTGAAAAAGATAGACACAATTTTTTTGCAACTTGTAATGGTAAAAAAATTGGCTATACCAAGGGTCCTGGAAACGTAGAATTAATTACAGAAATTGATTTAATTATTCACATTCAACCGAAAAATGATCTTGAACTCGAAGAAATAAAAAATGGTTTATTAAATCCTATTAAGTATTTATCGCTCGGAAGACATGAAGATATCATAAATATTATAGAGGTTAAAATAGTTGAAGCAAAAATAGCTGAAGAACCAGTAACCAAATATCCAATGTACTTTCAAGAAAATGAAAACAATAATAAATTATCTGGTCCTATCTATAAATTAAAAAAAGTGTTCAAAGTAGATCCTAAAACAAATTTGCGTCATTTTGAAAATCATTATCGACTGCATTATATTGCTTCAAATACACCACTTTATCATGCTTTAGTTGATGAAGAGGAAAATGTAATATGTTTAATATAGAAGATTTTGTTAAAACTGGTTCAATAAAAAATGATTGCTTTAAAGCAAAATCAGATCAAACATTAAAAGAACATACTGCTCAGGTATTAACTGTTGCTGATAATTTAATCACGACACATAATAGCCACTTTACCCAAAAAGAAAAAACGTTACTTTATTTAGCTTGTTTAGTTCATGATTATGGTAAAATAAATGTATTATTTCAGCAGAAAATAGCCAAAAATAAAAAAACGGCTACTGGAGAAATTCACCATAATTTTTTAAGTCCTATGTTTTT
>JAAWDB010000050.1 GCA_022793555.1 Bacilli bacterium | reverse complement strand
CCAGCGGGTCCACTTGGAGAAGTAAAAGACGAATTAGACGAACTATTTTTTGGCGTATACTTCCTGATATTAAATAACGTTGTAGGATCCATCTCATAAGAAAAAAGGGAATTTTTTCTGATAACTTGATTTAAAAAAATAGAAGAAGAAGCTTCACTAACCTTAACAAAACCATTACCACTAGTCATAACATTTTCATAAGCTTCAATATCTTCAGTATAGTCTTTAAGATACAATTCAATATTTTTTAAATTTTTTGAAACATTATGATATATGTTTTGAATTCTAATAAGACCATTGGACAAATTTCCTTTTGTTCTAAAAGCCCCAGAATAAAACGTATGGTTTTTATTTGAAACAAATTTTTCTATCTGCGTCAACTTCTCTTGAATTGTTTTTAGCTTAGTTGTATCAATCTGATAATTCATAATGACGCCTCCATTTCAAATAATTTATACAAAAAGTTTTTTAACTAAAGTATCAATATTAGTCTCTAATTGAAGTAATACCGTAATCATCTGATTTCTCTTTTCAATAAGTGAATTATAATATTCACGATCATAAGAATCCGTGCCCTTTTTTGCTTTTTCTTTCTTTATCTTTTCAGATAATTTTTCAAAATCTTCCCATTTTAATTGAGATCTTTCAATGGCTACAGCGATAGCACTCAAAGTTTTAAAATGACTTTTTAATACCCCTATACTAGCTAATCCAGTAGTTGGATTTATAGTAGCATCCAAAGCCGTTTCTAAAACTCTTCCAATTCCATTTGGAAGAACTGCTGTATTTTTCAAATCATTTTGAACTGTTTTCAACTGAGCATCAACGGTAGTAATCTCTCTTAATGCATTCTCCGCACTACTCTTCAGTGATTTATAATTTACATCTTTATATTTACTGATGTTCAAAGCCATTACTATCCCCACATTCTAAAATGAATCATAATTTTCTCTTACAGTTTCTAAATATTCTTGAATATTATTAAAATGATTTAATAAGACATCCCGATTGCTAGCAATTAATTTAACAGTAGATTTAAAAGAATCAAGGGTAGGAGAATGCACACTAGAACCAAGTGTTGAAAGAGCAGATTCAAGATTAGAAAGCGCGGTATCAATATTTCGAAACTCATCTCGTAACGCCTCAATATCCTTAGATACATTAACACTATCAAAAAGCATTTTTTTCACCTACCAACAATTGTAATTTTTTTTCCTTCATAATGTCGATGTATAGCTTGAAAACCCTTTAAGTAATTTTGCAAGTATTTCTGATAAGACTCAATACTATCTAAATAGGAAATCATAAGGTCTTCCACAAAATTAGTCATTTTACCTTCATAAGCATTATCATAGTCACTACCTTGCCAATGATCATGTAATTCAGACAAAGAAATTCGCTTAACATTAGAAAGACTATCACGCAAATTAAGTATTTCTGTATTCATATCATTTATAGCTTTTGTAATTGCATTAGTATCTACTTTTATTTCCATATAAACACCCTATTATCTATTTAAAAGTATAACAAATACACCTAAAAAATACAATCTAAGAACACATTCTAAAAAAAAAGAATTGATTATAAATTAATTACTTAATTTTTAACCAAATCCTTTATTATTAAATTCCTAAATTATTAAGGCGATTTGCAAGATCATCCGGAGACACACCACCTGTAGTAGAGCCACTTGGACTTGACGGTGAAGCACTAGGTCCTGATGATGGTGCACTAGTTGGACCACTTGGATTTGCTGATGAACTACCAGGTGCACTAGAAGCCCCACTTGGACTTGATGATGAGCCACTAGATGCAGGAGATGATGCACTTGAACTTGATGATACACCACTAGGTCCTGATGATGATACACCGCTTGGTCCTCCTGAACTTGGTGAACCGCCAGTACTTCCTGCCTCCCAGTTAGAAATAGCCTTACTTAATGCTTGAATGGCATCATCAAACTCAGATCTCATTAATTCAATTTGTTGTCTAAATTGATTAAATGAATCTTCATGATAATCCCTAGCTCCACCAGCTACCCAAATTTCCATAATATAAGCATGAACTTTAGAATATTTTTCATAAAAATCAAAGAAATCTTCTTTTATACTTCTCAAATTAGATAATTGTTCTCTTGCCATACCAGTATCAACATAAACTTCTCCGGTATCAACTGCTTCTTCATTATCCTTTAAAGAGTTGCCAAAAGAAATACCTGCAAAAGCTCCAATACTTACTGAATTTCCACCGTTAGCTTCAATTTTACGTTGAATGGTTTCAATTTCTTCATGAACATGATAAGCAATATCCGATGCTACAGAAGACATAGCTGCAACACAACTTTTTTGTGCGATCATATTATGAATATGAACAACAGCGTCGCTACCTTTCCAACACTCTTTTAAACTTTCAATACTTCTATTCATTCTATTGGTTAAATCTACACCTAATCTCGCCGTAGAACTTAATTCTCCAATACGTTGAACAGCTTCCTCTAAATTAGTAATCTTAACAACAGAAACCCTAGCATCATGAGTTGGGCCATCACTCATAGAATAACCATCATGCATAGCCTGAGGGTTAGCCATATCAAAATTTTCAGTATAATAATCTTTTATAGCCATTTTTCTATCCTCCTATTTAATACATTTTTAGTATAATATGAAAAAAAGAAATCATTCAATAAAAAAAGAATAATAGTGTAAAATTAGTGTAAGATGAACTACCAAGAATTAAAAAAGAAATAAGTATAAAACCTATTTCTGATAATCAGATAACATTTTTATCCTAGTTAACTTACCATTATGGATAACAAATCCAAATTCCGTAGATATTTCAGCTCGATCTTCTCGTGTATATTTTGTAATTTTAAACAGATTTTGATCACTAATTCCACTACCAATCCAAATTCCTCGACTAAGATCTGAGCCAATTTTAAACCATTCTTCATAAAAATAATTACGATAGACACCATAACTATCCACAAAGACGAAAGAAATAATACCCATTTGTTTTGCTCGTTCAACAATTTTTTGAAACTTTCTAAACGTATCATTAGAAAATTTACTTAAAATATCTTGTGCCCCATAAAAGAAGCAAATCATATTCTTTTGTTTAACTAACACTTCTTTATTAAAATTAGCTTCTTCAAATAATTGAAAAACCTTTTCCACATAAATTGAAATTTTATCAATGACTTCTTCAAAACCAGTTTTATAGACCTTGTCTTTATATGTAGTATCAGAAAAATCAAGTTCCGTAGAATTCAAAAATAAAAAGTCACAACCTAAATCAAACATTTCACTCGCTAAAGACTTCACAAAAACATAAGTATCTTCAGTCTCATAAGCGGAAATAAAATTATGAACGGTTTTAAAAAACGCAAATTTTTCAATATTTAATCGCTCACGATTTACTCCAACAACAAAATTTGTATTAGAAGTAAGTTCATCTTTAATAAACTCATAATTAACTACTTTTGGAAGTATTGGTATTTTTTGAGCACGATAAGATGTTTTCTCACTCATTGTTCTACAATAATTAGTAATAAATTCATTAAGTTGTGCATCATCTTTCGTAACAAAAGCCGTTTGAAATTCATAAATACCATCTTTACGAAATAATCCCCGTCCTTTAAATTTAGCTGGAATTTTACCACGACAATTTCCTAAAATAGAAGAAAAATCTGACTCACTATTTTGTTCTAAAGCATAAAGAACCGAAATATTTTGACGAATTTTATAACGCAAAGCATTCTCAGCGGTCGCCGTTATCACAAAAAATATTCCATATTTAAAACAATCACGAGTAATCTGTGCTAAAGACTCCGTATAATCTTCATAAATTTCACTTAATACTTCATAGTTATTAATCATAACAACAAGATTAGGCAAATGTTCTTTTTGGGTTTTAATATAAGATTGATAAGTTCCACCATAATTAGCAAACAACTCTTTTCGATGTTCTAATTCTTGAAACAACATTTTAAATAAATTTTTAAGCTTTTCTTGATCATTAACGTAAACTATATCGCCAACATATGGTGAATCTTTAAACATCCGTAAAGTCTCCGCTCCAAAATCCATAACATAAAAATTTACTTCTTCAGGAGCATAAGTTGACATACAAGAATAAATCAAAGAGGTTAAAAAGTTTTCCTTACCAGATCCAGCAATTCCATAAACTGCTACATTACCTAATTTAGTAAAAGGAACATTTAATAAATACTGATTTTGACTCGAAGGGTCATCATATTCGCCAATTATAGGATTAAGTTCAAACAAATTTCGTTCAAAATGATATTTATTTTTTAAAGAATCAATATAAATTCGTGCTGGTATCTTATCTAACCACAAACGTCGAACACGAATATTCTCATCACTAGCAATATCGCTTAAATATTTAACAACATTTGGAAGTTCTTCCCCTAAAGATTGAACTACTTCTTTAACATCATTTTCCTTAGTTGTTGTAATATACGCTATATTATTAATAGTATTTACTGATGCATCAACATCTTTTTTAAAAGTTGTATTAGGATAATACTGTCCACCAGCCCAAGCAGATTGTCCCAATGTATAAACTTCATCATATCCAACTTGTAAATAGAATCGCCCAGTTCGTTTTAAATAAGCAGCATCTGGTTTTTTTAATACTTCTTGCGAATCAGAAGTATCTTGAACTTTTAAACAGACACGAAATCTCGTATTAGACCAAATTTGTGCATCGACAACTCCACCAGGTTTTTGAGTAGCCAAAATCAAATGAACGCCCAAAGAACGTCCTACACGTGCAATACTGATTAATTTATCCATAAACTCTGGTTGTTGTTCTTTTAACTCGGCAAACTCATCACTAATAATAAATAAATGAGAAATCGGTTCCATATTTTTAAGTTTACCCTCACGCCATAACTTTTGATATTTATAAATGTCAATCGTACTTTCATTTGCTGCCACTTTGGCATCATTAAACATCCGCTGTCTTCTTTTTACTTCACTTTCAATTGAAGCAAGAGATCGATTTAACTCATTTCCATCTAAATTAGTAATCGTACCAGCTAAGTGTGGTAAACGGTATTGATCAGTTAAAAATGCTCCCGCTAAACTTCCACCTTTATAATCAATTAAAATTACTTGGACTTCATAAGGGTGATAATTAACCGCTAAAGATAAAATGAAAGTAATGATAAATTCTGACTTTCCAGAACCCGTTGTCCCTGCGATTAAACCATGAGGTCCATGGTATTTTTCATGTAAATCTAAACATATCGTTTCGCCACTTTTGCCAATACCAATAGGAGCTTGCAAAGACAGCACTGGATTACTTTTTTTCCAACGTTCCAAAGAATTTAACTGAGAAACCTTACCTACTTGATACATTTCTAAAAACTGATAGGTATTAGGTAGAGATGCTTCGGTTTCACTTTTAATATCAATCGGTATATTGGCAAGCTCTTCCGCACAACGATAAATATCATCAATTGATGAAGGATCCAGATAAAATTTTTGAACATAAGAATTTAATACACTTTGGAAAATACTACACTCCTGAGCACTAACTTCCATAAAACTCTTACATTCATTTGGTAGAGCTGAAATACGATCAACTAACATAATAATACTAAAACCAAGTTGTCCCGAAGTTGTCATAATATTCTTAATAAAATCGTAAGAATCAATAGATTTAATAGCATCTGTAATAATAATATAATGAGGCATTTTTCTACTATCAAAATCCTGTGCTCTTCGTTGTTGAAATATCTTTTCTAAATGATAAATCATTTCACGATAATCATCATTCGAAGAACCAAAAAAACGCATCGTTCGATCATTTGACCAACTATGAGGTATGGTCTTAATATAATCCCAACTATTTTCATTATCTTTTGAAGTAAAAGTAACAATTTTTACTTCATCATAACTATAATTAGCCATAATTTGTAATACTACTCGATCAATAAAAGCTTTAGTAATAGTACTATTTCCTACTACACCTGTAGAAATATTAGAGAAAAAAGAATAAACTATAGGTACATCATTTAAAATCCGTTTCTTTTGGCCAAGTTCATGAACCATATCAAGTAAATTATCTTCAACTAAAGAAAAATGTTCTTCAGGATAACTAATTTCAATTTGCATAGGTAAATTTCCATACCCTACAGGAAGAGTTAAAAAATCATTATCTGTGATTCGTCGTTGCCATAATTGTATATTATGACCTCGAATAATTTCTTGACATTTCGAAACTGAAAAATAATTATCTAACAATGTATTTTTTTGAATAATTAATTGAGCATTTATCTCTTCTTCTTTTTTATCAATATATTTACGATAAGCCTTTTGACGTTTTTTTTCATATTTTTTGTCCGCATGTTTTTGATAAGCTCTAGTAATTAATGGCCACAATAAGCAAGTAGCAAGCATTGCAACTCCCATAACTAAAGAAGTCAAAGAAGATTCAACTGTTGATTGACCTTTACCAATAGAATTAAAAGTACTTAATAAAGTTATAATAGAAGTCATAGACATAGTAAGCATGGGACCAATAGTTAAAATAGCAGGTGTCCCCTCTGATGACTTTCCAGCAGGTGGTGAATCCACATGTAAAATATACTTTTCTAACCTTTTATAAAAATGAGGTGTTCGATAAAAAAAGTCACCCTGAAAAGAAACATCATCATTTAATTCTGTATGATCATCAACAAAATCACTTTTTTTGGGAACAATATTTACAAAAGAAGCATTAAAATTAAGTAATCCTCCAGGATTATTAACTAAAAGATAATCTACACCATCTCGGCGCATCGGAATAATTTTTAATCCAAAAGAAAATATAATATCACCATAAGAAATAGCTTTAGATTGTAATACTCTTTTATGATTAACATAAACTGCCGATTGCGGATCCATAATTGATAAAACAAAACCTTGGTTAACTTTTTGAAAAGAAAAAGATTTTTTTGGCACACCATTCAAACCATAGCTGATTTCATTATCAGACCCACTACCTACAGTTATTGGTTTAGTACCAATACCAAACTCTTTATAAGTCGCATCATATACAGGAGAACAATAAATATAATACTTTTCATTTTTATAATTGTTATTTAATAAATAAAATGAATAATCCCGAAGTATAACATAGGGAACCATAATGTTTTTTTGATCCACCACATAAGCCGATTGATTACTAACCAATTGCCAACCTTCTTTAGTAGCTTCAATGTTTACCAAATTTATCTTTCGCCCATTTTCATAATCAGTAATCCAAAAATTACCATTTATCTCTTTAGGCAAAGTAAAAATATTTAATTCATTTTTTCGAATTACTGTTACTTGCATAATAATTCCTCACTTTAATATAAAATTAATCGTGATCCATTTTTGATCTTACTATATCTAACAAATTCATTATCACTGATTTCATCGCCAGTAATTTTATCATATAAATGTTTACAACCATCATCAACAAAATTAAAATCACTCTGTTCTTCAACAATTCGAATAATGAGTTGCTTAACTACTCCTACTTTTTTTACTGTAGGGATATACATATCAAATTCTTGTTCTATTAAAGGAACAGAAACCACAACATAAATCTTACCTGTCATAACTACCTCTTTAAAATTCCAAACCAAATTATTAAAAATATAATGGCAACAACAAGAACAACAGATAAAATAGAAAAAATGAGAAAAGAGTGACTTTTCTTATTTTCATTTTGTCTTCCATTTTCATGAGTACGTAAATCCTCAATCGAAACCTTGGTATTATGAATTTTATTTCCGCAATGCCTACAAATCTGATCACCTGGATTAATTTCTGCGCCACATGAAAAACATTTCCATTCTGTAGAATTCAATAGAATCACACCTTTTTTACTCCCCTAATTTAATATAAGTATAACACGTAAAAATCCATAATAAAAGTAAAAATAAGCCAAAGAAATAAAAAAACAGAAAACTTTCTGTCTTTAATTTCTTTATAATATTTCCATATCTGATGAAATAAATCGTGAGGATTGAGCTATTTCTTCTTGCAGTGGAATTATTGGTTCTTCAATCTTTTCTGAAGCCGAATCAATTACAGCAGTTTCTACACTAGTATTTGGTGCTGCATAATCATTACCCATCATTTCTTTAGAAATTCCATCAGCAATATCTGTTTTAGAATCCCAATAACTTGAAACATCGCAACTAGATGAATAAGGAGCAGGATTTGGCATATCAAGTTTTATGATCATTGGAATTTTAAACGCACTACCAAAGGCAACACATGTACCTGGTTGCAAAATTTTCATTTTCTCAATAACATCTTGACTAATATTAGGAAGCATTTCTTCAATATATTTAATATCTTTAGGATGAGTCATTTTAAAGATTAAAAAGTTTGAACACTGTGCAATAACTGTATCACTAATTTCAACAGGTCTTTGACTAATAATATCTAAAATAACACCATATTTACGTCCTTCTTTAGCAATTCGATCAAATATATTATAACCAAGTAAGAACGTATCTGTATCTTGTTGAATATATCTATGAGCTTCTTCTAAGAACAAATGAAACGGTCTACTAGCACGATTAGTTAGCCCTTTAGCATAATCAAACAACAATTTAGAAACAATTTTAACAATTACTTTAGCATATGCATCATCTATATCTTCTAAATTAATATTAACTATTTGCGCTCTTGTATTATTCATAAGACATAATTCATCAATAAATTCTTCAATACTTACAAATTTAGAACCATCAAAATAATTATTAACTTTACTAGATATGATAGTATTAAGTCTAACTTGTAATATCATCGCTTCATTATACATCATTTGATTACCTTGGAATCCTTCACTAATTAAAGTAAATTCTAATGCATTAGCTAAATCTTTTAAAGTATAAAAAGCATTTTCTGGAATTTTCATTTCTACAATATTTTCATCTATATGCTTCAAAATATATTCTGTAATTAAAACTGATTCTCCAAAATTACCATTACTATCAATTTCAAAGCATTCGCTAAAGCTACGAGTATATCCAAGTCCTGGAATAACTGAATCAAAATTAAATTCTTTAGTATGACATACTTCTATTACTTTAAATATTTCATTCTTTTTATAACTAGTAGTCATATTACTAAATAAAATAGCTATTAAAGCTTTAGCAATTAAATGATTTTTATATTTAGTTACTTCTTCCCCTTCACTAGCAAATATTTTAGCATATTTAATACTTCTCTCTAAAATAGGTAATTGGGAATGTGTGCTTGCTTGTAATAATAATGCTATATCATCAAGCGTTAATAGATTAACAGGTATTCTAAGTAAAAAATCTGTTGGTTCTGTAGGATTAGTTGTAATAAATTTATAATTATAATTAGGGTTTATTTTATTTAAAGAACTAAATGCATTTTTATATTCGCCATATGCATCAAAGAAAAACATATTAGCATTTCCAATAGTAGTTTTAGGATTACTAAATATATTTTGAATAATTCTAGACACACCACAAGATTTACCAGCACCACTATTACCAAATATCGCTAAATGATTTGAAAACAAACTATTTATATTAGGACATATATTAAAACCTTTATATGTAGCATTTTCT
>JAAWDB010000049.1 GCA_022793555.1 Bacilli bacterium | reverse complement strand
ACTAACACTGCTACTAAAGCGATAACGCCATAAACCCAAGTCTTTTTCTTTTCCATATTATAAAAACTCCTTTACTTCTAGTATTAACCAAGTCAAGACAAATGATGTACTCTTTAGTTTATAACACCAATTCTACCATTATTTCTATTTTTTTACTAGTTATTTATAAGTTTTTATAACACTATTTTAATATCTATAAAAAAACAAAAGATTTCTCCTTTGTTTTAAGCAACATATTCTCCATAATAAGAATGCATCTTTTGCAAACTTCTTTTCTCATATCGTGAAACCATAACTTGTGTCATATTTAACGCTTTAGCAGTTTCACTTTGCGTCATATCTCCAAAATAGCGATAAGTAATAATTTTTTTCTCATCTGGACTTAACGTTTGATTCATACATTCCTTTAAAGTCAAAGTTTCATCTAAACTTACTTTTTCTGGTTCTGCTACAGTTTCATAATAACTACGTTCTTCCGTACTTGAAGCATCCATACTAACCATAATTCGCGTACCTGCTTCCACAATTTGTCCAACGACAACAGGATCCATTTCTAAAAATTGAGCAATTTCATCATTAGATGGAACCTTTCCAAGCTTTTGTGCTAACGAACTACGAGTAATTTCAATTTTTTGAAATGTTTTCAAAATATCTTTACTTAGTTTTATGCTTTGATTTCGATAAACCATTTGATACATTTCTCCATAGACATAATCATAAGCATACGTAGAAAATTTTGTTGTTCCATTATTATGATAATTTTGATAAGCTTTAACAATACCGAGTGCTCCTGCTTGATATAAATCTTCTAAATCTGCATTATAAAAACATTTAGCAACTTTAAAAATTAACCATTCATTTAATTTAACAATATCTGATTCCATGTATATCACCTAAACCTTTAAAATATCTAAAGCTGATAATTCTGTATCCGTTTCCTTAATCCGTAAACGTTTTACTTCCTTTTTCAAATGATCTGGTACTTCACATAAGTAAATTGAGCCATGATTACTTTTTATAGCATGTTTTGTACGAAGAAGTGAATCAATTCCCGATTCATCAACCTTTATAACAGAAAACAAATTATATACTAAAAATTTAATTCGATGCTTTAATAAAACAGGAGTTAAATAATTATTCAATTTATAAGTATTTTTCCTAGTCAAATTTCCATCAAGTCTTACAAACAAAACACCCTTACGATATTCTAAGTCCATATATAACATGATTTTTTATTTGCTCCTTACAATAAAAATATAGATCAAATTTTGATAATATTAAACATATTCGACAAAACAAGATAAAACTACATAAAAAAAGCCAAGAAATACTTGACTTAAAAGACTATGATAAAAGATTTTTTATACTTTCTTGCGCAGATTTAACGCTATCTTCATTAGGAATCATAACATATGTAGTTACCCCAGACATCGAATAAACGTATTTATTTCCATCTGTTCCTTCCAAAACTTCACTACTAATATTCCAATCAGCACCAGTATCAATTTGTTTTTGTAAAAAAGACATAATTTCATCAAAAGTAAAATTCGTATCAAAACTACCATCTAAAGCATTTAAAATCATTGTATAATTTTTTAAGATGGCAGGACTTGCTACTTTTTTTATTAAAGCTGATAACACTTGTTGTTGATGTAATGCCCTCGCACGATCACCTAACACAAAACTTTTTCGTTCTCTAGAAAAAGCCAACGCTTGCTTTCCATTTAAATGATTTAATCCTTCTGGAAAATGATAAGTAACCCATTCTTTTACTGGTTCGTCATAATAATGAGCAGTAAATTCTTTTTCATTATTGATCTCTATACCATCTACCGCTTCCACTAAATTCACTAAAGAAGAAAAATTAATTTTTAAATAATAATCAATTGAAGTATCGAGTAATTTCTCTAATGTTTTCACAGAAGTATCTATTCCATAAAGACTGGCATGCGTAAGTTTATCTTTTGCATCATGCATTCCTTCTAATGAAACATAATAATCTCTTGGTATACTGGTTAATAAAATTTGATGTGTATTTGGATTAACCGTAATGACCATATTCACATCACTTCGCGTCATTTCATTAATTGCTCCATAATCGTCAGTCCCAGAAACATAAACTGAAAATGGTTCTTTGGTAATCTTAGTATCCTTTTTCTTTATTTTATTTTCTACTTTAATCGAAATCGTTTCTAAAACCTTTACTTTATTTTTAAAATCATCATTCATTTCACTAAACAAATTACGTTGGGATTCTTCCATTACAATAACACGTAAATTTTTATTTAACAAAGATTCAACCAAAGTAGAATTATCACTTTCTTGTAAAGTTAAACTTGTTCGACTCTTAATTTCTGATTGTAATAGTTTTGCTCCTTCTGAAAAATTAGTTTTGGGAACGCCAATTTTACCATTTTTAAACTCTTTTAAACTTCCATAATTACTATCATTTAATACCAAAACTTGATAATTTTCGATCTTTTCTCGATGTTGAAAAGCATCTTTAAAAAAATCAAGAGTAACGGATTCATAAAATATACCTATTCCCATTATACAAGAAAACAATATACAAAAAATAAATCCAAACATTCGCTTATGCCAAATCTTACTTACAATTAATCGATATAAAACAAAATTAACAAGTAAAAAAATCAAAAACAAACCTATTAAATATTTAAAAGGCAAAATACCAATTTGATAAACTAAATAAAAACAAACTCCACTTAAAATTGCAAAAATTAAAAAAATAAACTGAAAAATAACCGCTTTCTTAATTTTCTTTTTTACTTGTTTGGACACTGTTTTCACCTTCCCCTAAATTATACTAAATTGCTTCTTAGAATAAAATAAATTCACCAAAACTTGACAAGAAAAGAGTAAAGTAAAATGACAAAGGGTAAATATAGTGTTATACTCTATCTATAGTAGAAAGGAAAAAAAGAAAATGAATGAGAACCTAATGGAAATGACTCCAGAAATGATGCAAAAACTAACAAGCTCAGCAGTTCTTAGTTGTGTAACTCGTCTTCTTGTAGGAAATAAATTAACAGAACAAGAAATCGATCTATTATCAGATTATACAAACAATGAATTAGCAATGGTTACAGCAAATTTAGTTTCGCATCAATTACTTGCTTTAAAAGATCCTATTATTATAATGAATGCAGCAGCTTCCATCTATGGAAATCTTGCCAACATTGATTTTCAAGATATGGATAAAAATCAAAACTATGCAAATAACATGCAAGCAATAGAAACATTAAGACAACAAAAAAATAGTCCGAAAAGATAGACTATTTTTTTTATCATCATAATTAAGCAAAGGAAGTGAAAAACCTTAAATTTCTTCCAAACAAATCCCAAATACTTGCTTTTTCAACATCTTCAGCTACCGTAATATCCTCTTTAGCAACTTCTTTACCATTTTGATCATAAACAATTACTTGACCCACAATATCTCCATAATGAACTGGTGCCGAAATTTCATTAATATTCACTTCATGAGTATAGGTTTTATTCTCTTCATTAACTTGAATAATCTCTGTAATATCTTCTAAAAGTACTACATCAACGTTTTCTTTTTTACCCCCAAGAACTTTTGTAGAGCCTAAAACATCACCCTTTTTTAAAATCGATTGAACTTGATAAGTATTAAAGCCATAATTTAATAAATTCGTCGTATCGCTACTTCGTTTATCTGGTGTTTCAACACCCATTACAACCGATAAAATACGCATATCATTTCGCTTTGCGGTCGTTGTCACGCAATACCCAGCACCCTCAGTAAAACCAGTTTTTAAACCATCTGCTCCATTATAAAAACGCACCAATTTATTTGTATTTACAAGCCAAGTACTACTACCATCTGGTTTCTTTAAATAATCCTCGTAAATACTGGTAAACTCTAAAATTTTTTCATGTTTAAGTAATTCTCGTCCCATAATACTCATATCTCGTGCACTACTATAGTGATCTTCCGCATCAAGCCCATGAGGATTAACAAAATGCGTATTGGTAAGACCTAAACTTTTCGCCCGATCATTCATCATCTTCACAAAATTATCAACACTTCCACCAACTTTTTCTGATAAGGCAATAACCGCATCATTACCACTAGCAATCGCAATACCTTTTAATAACTCAGAGACTTTATACGTTTCTCCTTCTTGTAAAAAAATTTGACTTCCCCCCATGCTTGAAGCATTTTTGCTAATCATTACAGAATCTTCCAAACTTAATTTGCCACTATCAATTGCTTCCATAATTAAAAGCATACTCATGATTTTGGTCATAGATGCTGGTTTTAATTGTTCATCACTATTTTTTTCAAATAAAATTTGACCCGTACTTGCCTCAATTAAAATTGCACTTTTACTATTAGGTGCCAAATCCTCTTCGGCATTAAATATAGGAAGAAAAGCAAACAAACAAATGAAACTAAATAAAACTTTTTTCATACTCCACCTCTACTAAAAAAGTATGAGTCTTTTTCTTCTGATATGATTAAGAAAAATCTTTTTTTTAGCAAATGAATCATTCCAAGCCCAATTTCATAGATTAAAACAGGTGACATATGAAAAAATTAATTTCCATATTTCTGATAATTTTAATTGTTTTAATCCTAATTTTACTTACCTTTCATAACAAAAAGAAACCAATCATAAACTATTCCAAAGAGGCGATAACCCAAATGAAAGAAGAAAATTATTATGAAAAAATAAAAAAAAGAGATTACAATCAAACCGTTGAAGCCATGTTAACATCCCCTTATTTTCAAGAAAAATACCTCGATAACTATTACGAAATTACTTATCACGAAAAACCAAGTTGGAGTGAGTTAGTCAACATTTTTTTAGAAAAAAATTATACCAGCAACGAAATTAACAATATTTTTGAGTATCTAAACGATGAAAATATTCAAAAATTAAGTATCTTAGACTATACAGACTTAGGTGATTTTATTAAAGTAAGTAATCTTGACATAGATAAAATAAATCGTTATAAAGAATTTCAAAATACTCACCACACTTCAGTAAATGAAACTGTTACCAAAGTCAATATTGGCTTAGATAAAAACTTTTATAGTGACATTACTACGATTGAAAATCCTGATTCTTATACGGTATTAGTAAATAAATATCGAGCTTTACCAGAAGATTACATGCCAAACGACCTAACCCCTTTAAGTATTAATACCTCAATGAAACTACGAAAAAAAGCCGCCGAAGCTTATGAAAAACTAGAAAGTGCTGCTCTTCTAGATCAGGTCATTATCATTCCATTTAGTGCTTATCGAACCAAACAGTATCAAAATAAATTATATACCAATTATTCAATAAAAGATGGCGCACTTTTAGCAGATACTTACTCCGCAAGACCCAGACACTCAGAACATGAAACAGGACTTGCAGTTGATGTAAGAAGTAATACTTTGATAGATAACCTAACCGAAAAAGATTATCAGTGGATGCTTCAAAATTCTTATAAATATGGCTTTATTGTTCGTTACGCTTATGCCACAAGTGCCATCACTGGATACATT
>JAAWDB010000048.1 GCA_022793555.1 Bacilli bacterium | reverse complement strand
TTGATAAAACAGGAACCTTAACTTATGGAACTCTTAAAATATCAGAAATAAAAAATTATAGTGATATGGATGATTCGAAATTGATTCAGTTAATTGGAAGTATTGAGAGTAAATCTACCCATCCGATAGCGCAAGCTTTTATCAATTATTTAGAAGAAAATAAATTAGAGCGATTAGAAGTGACGGAATTTGAAAATCTTGCTGGTTATGGTATTCTTGGAGAAGTTAACGAACAAAGAATATTAATAGGTAACCGAAAGATTTTGGAAAACTATTCTATTTTAAATACGTTACAAGTTGATGAAAAAAAACTTGCCTTACAAGGACATAGTATTGTGTATGTGGTAAAAGAAGAGAAAATCATTGCTTTAATTGGTGTAAATGATATTATAAGAACTAATGTTAAAGAAGTAATCTAACAATTAAATAAAAATAAAATTGATACCATTATGTTAACAGGAGATAACAAGGAAACAGCCGAAAAAATTGCTGAAGATATTGGAATAACAAAAGTCATTGCCAATGTTTTACCAGCTGAAAAAACACAAGTGATTAAGGAATTAAAACAGCAAGGGAAGTATGTTATGATGTGTGGAGACGGGATTAATGATAGTCCAGCTTTAGCAACTTCTGACATTGGTGTCAGTGTAAATAGTGGCACAGACATTGCTATGGATTCAGCGAATGTAATTTTAACTAGCAATCGTTTAGAGAGTATCATAGAGCTTATTCAAATTAGTAAAAAAACGATAAAAATTATCAAACAAAATTTATTTTGGGCCTTTTTTTATAACATTATAATGATACCAATCGCAGTAGGAGTTTTAAAACCATGGGGAATATCTATTACTCCTATGATCGCAAGTGGAGCTATGGTTTTTAGTAGTATTACTGTTATTTTAAATACAATAAGATTGAAAAGAAAATTTAAAGTCTAAAAAATTTATTATTTCGTTTTTTAACAAGGGTCTAACGATTCTTGTTTTTTTGTGAGAATAATTGCAAAGTTTTGGAAAAATGCTTGCAAAAGAAGAAAAAATGATTATAATAATTGGACAAATGAGTTATAAAAGTTATTTATAGGGGTGGTTTTAATGGAAAAAAATAATATGAAAAAACAACAACGAAGCATTATTGTAACTCTACTAATTTGTATTGTTTTAATCGTAGTAATTGTGAATTGTTATGAGAATAAAGAATTCAAATTAGATAATAGTAATACGAATATTGCGACGATGGAAAATTTAGTAAATAAAAGTATTCCAACATCGTCATTTGTATATCTTTCGGATATACCATACGAAAAAGATAAATCTAGTGTGGGATGGGGTTCAATTACCTTAGATGCCAATTTAGAAAGTTCGTACAATAACGGATTAATTACTTTAATTGTTAATGGAAAAGCAAAAAAATTCTTAAAAGGAATAAGTGCTCATGCGACTAGTACCGTTATATATAATATAGAAGGATACGATTATGATTATCTATCAATGTATTATGGAGTAGATGCATCAAGAGGGAATAATGGAAATGGTGTTAAATTTGCAATAGAAACTTCACTAGATGGGGAAAATTGGACTCTTCATACGCCAGTAAATCCAGCAATCAAAAAAGGAACTAGCGAAGCTGATTATCTAGAAGTAGATGTTAGAGATAAGAAATATATTCGATTAAGATGTGCAGATTTAGGAAATAAAGATAGTGACCATTGTGCGTATGGAAATGCAAAGTTATATAAAGAAGGTTATCAAGAAGAAAGTGATAAACCATATGAATTTATCAAAACAATCGAAGAATATGATGAGATTTTAAGAAATGCAAGTTTAGAAGAATCTGTTACAGTGCATGAACAAATGATTTTACAAAGAAAACTTGTAGCTAAATTTGGATATGATTTACTTCAAAGTTACGCTCATCTAGATGAAGCACATAAAGAAACAGTAGAATGGCTTATGACTGACTTAGACGCCTTAAGATATTATGTGACAGGTGGAAACCCAATGGGGTCATATATGAAGTCGTTTAATGTATTACATAGACTATATACGGAACATAAAGAAGATATAAAAAATACAACAAGAACAGAATATACGGTCTTAGGAGATCTATATAAAAGAATGATGATATCATTATCGCTAACCCATTCAGGGAGTGTATGTTTATGGATAGATGGAGGACAATGTTCTGATGCAAATACAAGATACGAAATATATAAAAAAATGGATGCAGCAGGATTATTAAATCGCAAAATATTTGAGACATTAAACATAGAAGAAATGCGTTGGGTAATGAATAATAACATCGATGATGAAGAAATCGAATGGCTAAATTATTATGTAAAACGTCGAGGAGGAAGTATAGATCCTTATACATATATTAATTATACGTTTGGATATAATTATAATTTACCACAATATTATAGCCAAGAGAATTATAGTAAATGGGATGAAAAATATGGTTTATCCCAATATAAAATTACATACCAAACAGGAAAACCAAAATTATGGATTGTCTTTGAACAAGGATCTGTGTGTGGAGGATTATCAAAAACAGGCTCCAATATATTAGGATCATTTGGAATTCCATCCGGTGTAATTGGTCAACCAGGACATGCAGCATATTTACAATATTCAGAGACAGAAGATGGCCAAGGAATGTGGGCAATATATAACGATGTAAGTGGATGGACGCAATCAGAAAAAGGGGAACGACTACTAGCTGGTTGGGGGTCAAATAATTGGGATTCATATTATCAAGTAAGTTATGTACCTTATACTCAAGAAGCATTAAATGATATTGAGAATTATATAAAAGCAAATGAAACGATGATTTTAGCATCACTTTATCAAGATGACGTAAACAAATTAGAAGAAATATATCGTAAAGCATTAGAATACCAATCAATTAATATGGAAGCATGGTATGGATTAATAGATACATATAAAAAGAATACTGAGAAAACTAGTGAAGATTATATGAATTTGGTAAAAGAACTAGCGGATGCTATGTATTATTTTCCATTACCAATGTATGATTTATTAAATTTAATAAAACCGAAATTAAATGGAACGGCATATGCAGCATCATTTACTAATTATCAAAGAATAAGCTTAGAAAAAGGAAGGGCATTAAATGCCTCAAACTCAACTTTAAATCAGCCAAGTATTTCCAGAGTAATGGCAAATTATCTTTTAGGACATAATGATTATACGATAGCTAGTTTCTCATTTGATGGAAATAATGCGAAGAAAATCGTATTAGGATCAAAATATGAAGGAAGCGGAGTTCGTTGGGATTATAGTTTAGATGGAGGAAATACTTGGACAGCAACAAGTGAGTCTTCAGTCACTTTAAGTGAAGAAGAAATCGCAAGTATTACTGAAGAAAATGATATTTATGTTCATATTATTGGAGTAAATTATGATGCAGAGAATTTATACAAAATTGATATAACCAAAGGAGTAATTAGTGAAAATACATTATTTGGTAATGATTTAGAAAATAGAGTAATCGGTGTTAATGCAACATATGAATGGCGAAGAGATGAGTTTGATGAATGGAAATCATATGCTGTAGAATCTCCAGATAATACAGGAGATAAAAAACTACAAGTAAGAGTGGGAGCAACCGGAACAAAACTACCAAGTAATGTCTTAGATTTTACTTTTACGGAAGATAATCAACCAGAAACAAGAAAATATGTTTCTGTATCACACCTATCTATTTCAGGAGTTTCTTCGGAAGCAACAAGTAATGGTGGAGCTGCCAGAAATGCTATTGATGGAAATTACAATACAAGATATCATTCTGCATGGAATGGAAGCGATACCCAACGTTTTATTGCAATTAAATTAGATGAACCAAAATTTGTTTCGTCTGTAGAATATGTACCAGCTGGAGGAGGAAACGGAAAAATTATAGATGGTATTATTTGGGGAAGTATGGATGGAGAAGAATGGTTTGAACTTACTAGACAAACGAATCTTCGATATACAAATAGTGCGGATAATTTAAATGATGCAATTTCTAATATAAAAGATTTTGCTATTGAAGAACCAGTAAAGGTACAATATATAAAAATTGAAGCGAGTCGTGCCAGCAATGGAAATTGGTTTGCAGCAAGAGAATTTAATATTTATGAAGATAAAACCATTGTTAAAGTAGCAGATTTCTCATTTGATGGAGAAAAAGGTGGAAAAATATCTTTAGAAGAAGACTATCAAGGAAGAGCTTTTCAATATAGTATTGATGGAGGAGCAACGTGGAAATCTGTAACAGAAAATAGTTATGCTTTATCAGAGGAAGAAATCAATCAAATTAATGAAGAAAATGGAATTAAGATTAAATTAGATGGAGAAGAAACAGAACATCTTATCAAAATCCGAAAAGGTGAAGATTTAACACTTAATCCATATGTTAATGATTTAGAAAATCGTTTGATTGGCTTAAATAATGTTGAAAAATTAGAATGGAAAATCGAAGATGGTGAATGGACTTCATATCAAGAACAAGAACCAGTTGTAATTGGTACGAAAAAACTTTATGTAAGAAGAAAAGCAACTAGAAATGTCACAGCAAGTGATGCTTTAGAGTATGACTTTACGGAAGATAATCAGCCAAATACAAGAAAATATATTCCAATAAAACATTTATCAATTCATGGTTATTCAACACAATCAATTGATACAGGAAGACCTTTTTATGCACCAAATGCCATTGATGGAAATGTTAATACACTTTGGCATACTGATTTCCGTTATTCTGTTTTAGATAGTGAGATAAAACCATTTATAACCATCAAATTAGATGAATCAAAATATCTTTCTGCAGTAGAATTTATTCAAACGAAATATCGTTCTATTGATCCAGACTTTATTAAGAATCTAACGGTTTATGTAAGTATGGATGGAGAAAATTGGACAGAAGCTGGAAAAATATTAGATTGTCCAAGAGATAATGAGTTACGAAAAATAGAGTTTGATACGAGTATGGAAGCAACATATGTTAAATTAGAAATGGAAACGTATGATATGTTTGCATCACTTGCTATGGTAAATCTATTTGAAGATACGACGAAAGAAGAGATACCTACTGGAGAAATCCGTTATTCTACAACAAATTTAACAAATCAAAATGTAACTGCGACCCTTATAG
The DNA here is from genome assembly GCA_022793555.1 of Bacilli bacterium. GTDB lineage: Bacteria > Bacillota_I > Bacilli_A > RF39 > UBA660 > MGBC162267. The sequence continues at coordinate 1,619 of JAAWDB010000048.1, read as the reverse complement.
TTGCTGATAATATTACCGTTTTAAATAATGGTGGCGAAAAAACGTATACCTTTACGAATAATGATGAATTTACTTTTGAAATTGAAAACGCTAGAGGAACAAAGGGTTATGTAACAGCAACTGTTTCATGGATAGATAAAGAAGCACCAACTGCTGAAATTTCTTATAGCACAACCAATCCAACAAACGAAGATGTTGTTGTTACTTTAATAAATCCAAGTGAAGAAATTACTATTTTAAATAATAATGGATTAAATATCTATACATTTACTGAAAATGGTGAATTTGAATTTGAAATTCAAGATAAAGCTGGAAATACTAGTAAGATTAAAGCAGTCGTAAACAATATTGATAAGGAAGCACCAAAAGTAACTATTTCTTATAGTACAACTACACCTACAAAAGGGACCGTTTCTGCAACATTGAATTGTGATAAAAAAATTAAGATTACTAATAATAATGGGCAAAGTGTTTATACATTTAAAGAAAATGGAAGCTTTGAATTCGTTTATGAAGATGAATTTGGTAACGTAGGAAGAATCAAAGCAACAGTTGACTGGATTATAAAAGATAGTCAGATAAAACCGGAAATCCCAGTTAGACCGGAAGAACCAAACAAACCAGTACAACCGATAAATCCAATCGTTCCAACGGTTCCAACTACTCCAGAGAAACCAAATGATAGTAATACAATAGAAGAATTAAAACCTATTTTTAAAGATTATTTAGTAGAAGATGTATTAATTACTTTAGATACTGCGCATTTAGAGAAAAATATGACTTTACAAAAACAAATTTTACCTTTATCTGTAACACAAGTGAAAAAATACGGAGAACTTAGTGAATTCTTTGAATTATATTTTAATAACAATTTATCTGAAAAAATAAATGTTTCTAACGAAAAAATAACAATGTTTATCAACTTAAATAAAGAAAAGAATTTCTTAGGAATATACAAAATAGAAGGTGAAAATGCTGAATTATTATCCTATGAAAAAGTGGCAAATAATCAAATTAAAATTGAAACAACAGGATTAACCAAATACTTAGTGTTATATGAAGATAAAAAAGAAGAAGTAGTGCCACCAGTTATTAACAAACCAGATTCTAATATTAATCAAAATGTAAAAACAGGGAGAACAGACTTTTCACTAATCTTGATTATTATTGGTAGTGGAGGATTCGCTCTATTAATTTGTTTAGCTATAATATTTTTTATGAATAATAGAGAAAAACAAACTAGAAGTCAATATGCTTATGTTGACTAAACGCTAATTACATTGAGTTTAGAAAAAAGTTGTGTAAGTGTTAATGGAACCTTCCGATAGAATCATCAGAATGATGGTTCTTTTTTTGTCATTATAACAATTATATTAAGCAAATTAGTTCTTTTATCTAGTGTTGTGTAATTTCAAAAAACTATATATGATTAAATTCTACATTCTTAAAAAGACTCTCAGATTAAAAAAGCTTTTTAGTATAATCTAAATGTCTTTTCTTAAATTGAAAATTGAACCGCACTACTCGGAGCGGCTTTTTGATATAATAAAAGAGCCCAACCCGGCAAGGAGGAGCTCATATATGAATTATAAACAATTAACAGCCAAAAAGAAAGTAGA
>JAAWDB010000047.1 GCA_022793555.1 Bacilli bacterium | reverse complement strand
TTCGAATTGCCAAAGAAGTACGTGATACTAAAATAGATGTTGCCCTAGATAATATGAATTCTTATGAAAGAAGAATTGTTCACAATAAACTTGCAGACTTTAAAGGAATCAGAACGACAAGTGAAGGGGAAGAACCCAACCGTCACATTGTAATTAAAGCAGAATAAATCTGCTTTTTGTTTGGAATTTGAAAAACAATTCTAAAAACGTGATATAATACCGGCGAGTGGTGATAATATGGAAAAGACTATTTGTGCAATTTCAACAAATCCTGGCAATGGCGGTGCTATCTCTATCGTTAGAATGAGCGGACCAGACTCCGTTGAAATAACAAAAAAGATATTTAGTAATAAAACTTTCCCTGATGCTCCATCCCACACAATTCATTACGGTTATATTATGGATAAAAACGAGAAAATTGATGAAGTGTTAGTCATGAAAATGCTTTCACCAAAAACTTATACGACAGAAGATATTATCGAAATTAATTGTCATGGAGGAATGTCTACAACTAATAAAGTATTAGAACTTTTAATTTTAAATGGTGCTGAATTAGCAGAACCTGGTGAATTTACCAAACGTGCCTTTCTAAATGGTCGCATTAACCTTTTAGAAGCCGAAGCCGTTGGTGATTTAATTGAAGCCAAAAATGATACGGCCAGAGCTTTAGCTATGCATGGTGTAACTGGTTCACTAACCCAATTAATTCAAAGTTTAAGAGATAAAATTGTTACATTATTAGCTAACATTGAAGTAAATATTGATTATCCAGAATATGAAGATGAAAAAGTTATAACCCATGAAAATATTTTACCAGAATTAAAAGAAATCTCTTTTGCGTTACAACAAATTGTAAAAGAATCAGAAAATGGAAAAATCATCAAAGAAGGAATAAATGTAGCCTTTATTGGTCGTCCAAATGTCGGTAAAAGTAGTTTATTAAACGCGTTTTTAGAAGAAGAAAAAGCTATTGTTACAAATGTTTCTGGTACGACAAGAGATATTGTAGAAGGGGAAGTAATATTAAATGGCATTCTATTAAACCTAATTGATACTGCTGGCATAAGAGAAACTAATGATTTAGTAGAAAAAATTGGTGTTGATAAAAGTAAAAAAGTCATTGAAACAGCCGATTTAGTAATTCTTGTTTTAAATAGAAACGAAAGATTGACTACAGAAGATCGTGAATTACTTTCAAAAATTGCTTTGAAAAAAAATATAATTTTCTTAAATAAAAATGATTTAGAGCCAAAAATTGATGAAGAAATATATCATTATCCCAATATTGTCATAGGCACCACCACTACTACAGAAGGATTAATTCCTCTAAAAAATAAAATTATTGAGTTATTTCATTTGAATGAAATAGAAAGTAAAGACATGAATTATTTATCGAATGTTCGTCAAATAACTTTAGCCAAAAAAGCTTTAGAAAACATAAATAATGTTGAACAGCAAATTAAAGAAAATATCCCCATTGATATATTAGAAATTGAATTAAAAGAAGCGTGGAATAATTTAGGTTTAATTATCGGTGCCACTTATGAAGACGAGTTGATTGATAACCTATTCCAAAAATTTTGTTTAGGGAAGTGAAAAAATGATCCGTTTAGCAACTAAAATAGACTTAGAAAGTATTATGAATATCATTAATCAAGTAAAAGAAGAAATGAAAAAAGAAAATAATCCCCAATGGCATGATGGTTATCCACAAAAAGATGATTTTCTAAACGACATAAATGAACAATCTTTATATATAGTAGAAGAAGATAACGAATTAAAAGCTCTTATTTGTATAAAAAAAGATAATGAAGACGAATATCAACAAGTCAAAAATCGTACTCTAGCCCCATCCTTAATTCTTCATCGTTTAGCGGTATCGCCGAACTATCGACACAAAGGAATGGCCAAAACTTTGATTTCCTATGCGGAAGAATTAGCGCTTCAAAATAATATTAAAATATTAAAAGCCGATACCGAAAAAAATAATCTCAAAATGAATGAACTTTTTAAACGTCTAGGATTTCAAAAAAAAGGCGAATTAACTTGGAGCGATAATGCTGGAATTTTTAATTATTATGAAAAAGATTTAGGAAGTGATACAAATGATTTATGATTGTATAGTGGTAGGGGGAGGTCATGCTGGCTGTGAAGCGGCCCATATCGCTGCTTTTATGGGAGCAAAAACACTTCTAATCACCATGAACGAAAAAAATATTGCAGATATGCCCTGTAATCCTTCGATTGGAGGAACTGCCAAAGGAATCATTGTAAGAGAAATTGATGCCCTAGGTGGATTAATGGGCCACGTTGCCGATCATTCGCACTTCCAAATCAAAATGTTAAACAGTGCCAAAGGTCCAGCAGTTCGCTCATTAAGAGCCCAAGCAGATAAAGTCACTTATCCACAAAACATGTTAAAAGAATTAAAAAGTACCAAAAATCTTGAACTAATGGAAAGTACAGTAGAAGACATTTCCATAACAGATAACAAAATAGAAGCCGTTATTTTAAACAATGGTCAAAAAATATTTTGTAAAACATTAATTTTAACGACAGGTACTTACTTAAAAAGTAATATTTTAATTGGTAGTGAGAACACGGAAGGCGGACCACATGGTGAACCAAGGAGTAATCATCTAAGTGATAATTTAAAAAAAATTGGTTTTGAGATACAACGATTAAAAACTGGTACTCCGCAACGAATTAAACATTCATCCATTGATTTTAGTAAGTTAAAAGAAGAAGTGGGAGATAACGATTATTACACATTTAGTTGGGACAATGAACCATCTTATAAAATAAATGAACAACAAAAATGCTATTTACTATACACGAATGATTCCACCCATCAAATTGTTCTTTCTAATTTAGACAAATCAGCAATGTATGGAGGATATGTTACTGGTGTTGGACCTAGATATTGTCCTTCCATTGAAGACAAACTAGTTCGATTTAAAGATAAAGAACGCCACCAACTATTCTTAGAGCCAGAAAGTCTTTATTATGATGAATGGTATTTACAAGGATTTTCAACCAGTATGCCAAGAGACATTCAAGACCAAATGGTTCATAGCCTAAAAGGTTTAGAACATGCTCAAATTACCAAATATGCGTATGCCATCGAATACGATGCGATAAATCCCCTTCAAATCAAACCATCATTAGAGTCTAAAGTTGTGGAAGGTATATTTACTGCTGGACAGATTAATGGAACGAGTGGTTACGAAGAAGCTGCTGGTCAAGGGATCATTGCAGGAATCAATGCTGTTTTAAAATTACAACATAAAGACCCCTTAATACTAAAAAGAAACGAAGCTTATATTGGAGTACTAATCGATGATCTAGTAACCAAAGGAACCAATGAACCTTATCGTATGCTAACATCTAGAGCAGAATACCGTTTAATACTTCGTCATGACAATGCGGACTTAAGATTACGTGACATTGCTTGGCAAGTTGGAAGTATTACCAAAGAACAATATGAAAGAACAAAAGCGAAAAAAGACCAAATTACCAAATTAATGAATTTATTAAAACTTGAAAAAATCAAACTAAATGATGAAACGAAAACCAAATTAAAAAAACATCAAATTGATCTATCAGCATCTAAAAGTTTTTATGAATTACTAAAAAGACCAGATATCACTTTAAAAATAATTGAAGAATTTTTACCACTTCCTTTTGAAGAATTAATCAAAGAACAAGTAGAGATTGCTATTAAATATGAAGGATATATAAACAAAACCGAACGTGATGTCGAAAGAATGCTCAAATTAGAAGAAAAACAAATTCCGGAAGATATTGACTATGACAAAATAAAAAATATTGCTTCCGAAGCGCGCCAAAAATTAAAAAAAATTCGCCCTGTGTCCATTGGCCAAGCAGCTAGAATTAGTGGTGTAAATCCATCAGATATTTCCATATTAGCAGTTTATCTAAAAAAGGAGTATAGCAAAAATGAGTGAAGAGAATTTTTTAATTAACTTAAAAAAAGAACTAAATATTACACTGACGGACCAAGCTAGGAATCATTTAAAAAAGTATTGTACCTTTTTATTAGAATATAATGAGCATACAAATCTTACAGCCATTAAAACTCCAGATGAAGTATATTTGAAACATTTTTACGATTCTTTAACGCTCACCAAAATGCTTGATGTAGAGAGTTCTCAAAAAATCTTAGACATTGGTACAGGAGCAGGCTTCCCTGGTTTAGTTCTAGCAATATGTTTTCCAAATTTAGAAGTGCACTTACTAGACTCCAATAACAAAAAAATAAATTTTTTAAACGAAATGATCAAAAAATTAAACTTATCTAATGCTAAAACGATTTATAGCCGGACAGAAGAATACTCTAAAACCCATATCGAAGAATACGACATTATTACATCAAGAGCTGTTGCTGAACTAAGAATATTAATTGAAACTGCATTTCCTCTCTTAAAAATAAATGGTTTTTTTCTAGCAATGAAATCCAATATTGAAGAAGAAATAAAAAATGCGGAAGGAATACTTACACGCTTAAAAGGGGACATAAAACATATTGAAAACTTTTCGTTACCAAATCAAGCGGGATTAAGAAATATTATAAAAATTCAAAAATTAGCACCCACTCCAAATACCTTTCCACGAGCTTATGCGACTATTTTGAAAAAGCCATTGAAAAAACTTTAATTCTAGGTTACAATTAATTATAGCGTAAGGGGCTGATTGATGTGAATATGGAGAAGGATATTCAGCTAATACCGATTGAGGATATAATACCGAATCGATTCCAACCAAGATTAGCGTTTGATGAAGCAGGATTAACCGAACTTTCCGAATCAATAAAACAACATGGTATCATTCAACCATTGGTATTGAGACGCCTTGGTGATAAATTTGAAATCATTGCTGGAGAAAGACGTTATAAAGCGGCAACCATGGCTGGACTTCAAAAAGTTCCTGCTATAATTTCCAATATTGATGATAATAAAAGTGCTGAAGTTGCGTTAGTAGAAAATATTCAAAGAAGAAACTTAACGGCTATTGAAGAAGCAAAATCGTATAAAAGTTTATTAGACCGTGGCTATTTAACCCAAGAACAACTAGCGGAAAAAATGGGAGTATCACAATCAACGATTGCCAATAAATTAAGACTATTAAACTTAGATGAAGATGTTCAAAATGCTTTATTAAATGAAAAAATTTCCGAACGTCATGCTAGAGCACTACTATCATTATCGAAAGATGAGCAAAAAAAGTGGTTAAAGAAAATTATTGAAAAAAGAATGACTGTTCGTCAATTAGATATCGAATTAAAAAAATTAAAAGAAGAATCGGCTGGAGAAGAAATTCCTCTTGTAAATTTAACGCCAAATTTAGAATCAATTGTAAATAATGCCACTGACATTAATCCAGTACGTGAATTGCATGATGTAGAAAGTATGTTGAAGCCAATGGAAGAACCAAAACAAAATATAATTGAAGAAACACCATCACAAATTCCTAATAAGTTCTTTAACTTTTTAGAAGATGAAGCCGCAAATATGAACATGATGGATGGTTTAATTTCCGCATCAAAAGAAGCAATAAACCCTCTAAATGATGATATGGAAATATTAGATGACGGTTTAGTAGAGATATCTGATTTCTCAAAAGAAACAAAAAGTCCTTTTTTCTTTGATAACAATAATGAACCCGTTATAAATAAAATCGAAGAAATCAAAGAACCAATTGAAGAGGAAACTCTTGTAGATCCTGTTGCATCTATCATTAAACTAGATCCTTCCTATGAGCAAAAATTAGAAGAAGAAAAAGGAATCGATTTAAAAACCGCAATTAATACGGTACGTAATTTAATAAATCAAATGAATGAACAAGGTTTTGTGGTAGAAATTGAAGAATTAGACTTAGATGACAATTATCAAATGAATATTAAAATAAAAAAATAAAGGAAAGGTAGTTAACTTTTTCCTTTTTTGGTTTTAATTGGCTAAGAAAAAACGAATCATAAAAAGTAAAGGAAAAGACTAAAAATCTTATTAAATAAGTCTTTTCTTAAAATAATTTTCTGAGAGAAAGAGAGAATCTGCCATGAATAAAAAGAACATAGTGCTTAAAATTATTTTAGTTATTTTACTTATAACAGCAATCTATTTAAAAAATATATTAAATAACACTTATGGTTTAAAAAAGACAGATAAAATCACCATTACCCACTATAATTATCAGAACGAGCAATTAGAAAATTTTATAGAAAATGTGATAATCATAGATAATAAAGATGAAATCAAAAGTTTAGAAAATTCCATTCGCTTTACCAGACTTGTAAATGAAGAAGCTGGATATGCTTGTGTTTTTAGTCCTATCTACGTAATTGAATATCATAATGGCTTTACCATATCATTAGAATCCATCTATAGCACAAGAGTAAGTTTTCAAGATGATAAAGGACATCGAGGCGTAATGCAATTTCCTCTAAAATATTTACAGAATATTCAAAAAATCATGACTAAAAATTCATAAATAAATAATAGAAAATTACCTCGCTATAAATAAAAATAAATCCTAATTCTAGAATTTATTCTGTTTGATTTACAGTAACACTTTGCAGTTCTGTACCTTTTTCATAATAAAAGATCGTCGAATTCTTTTTATCTAAAACTTCTCCTCCTGTTACAGCATCTTTAACAAGACCAACCACATTATGAGGGGTTTCATACCAAGAATGTTCTTTATCTTGCAAATAGCTTTCCATTGTCTCAAGCCAAACATTCTTAGAAATACGACTTGCAATACTTCCTACCTCAGAACTATCATCTTTGCCCACCCAAACAAGACTTAAAGCATCAGGGGTATATCCAACACTCCAACAATCAGTATTTGTCGTACCTGTTTTTAAAGCATATTTTCGTGACATCCTTGCTCCGAGCGATAAAGCAGTCGGGGTAGTATAAGAATTAAATGCTGAATTCGTAGTATTTGTAAGCATTTCATTTAAAATATAAACATAATTACTATTTAAAACCATTTCTTTTTTTGGTTTATGTCGATAAATCACATTACCATCCATATCTTCAATTTTTTCAATAAAATATAGATCTCGTTGGAACCCTCCACTAGCAAGCGTTAAATAGCCGTGAGCAAAATCCATCATATTTAACTCACTAGTTCCTAAAGCTAAAGAAGGATTTGCTTGCATATCTCCATCTATTCCTACTCGTTTAGCAATATTTACTAAAGCCTCTTCTCCTAAAAATAAATGAGTTTTCACCGCATAAATATTATCAGAATATGCTAAAGCGGCTGCCATCGTAATATCTTTGTTTGCATAAATTTGATTATAATTTGATGGACTATACGTCTTATTATTAGAAAAAACGAAAGTAGTTTCACTACTATAAAAAGTTGAAGAAGAAGTAAGACCATTTTCTAAAGCAGCATAATACAAAAATGGTTTCATGGTACTTCCAACTTGCCGTTTCGATTGAGTAGCACGATTATATTGACTTTTAGAATAATCAAATCCTCCCGTCAAAGAAAGAACTCCACCCGTATTGGGATCGATTAATACACTAGCAATTTGTAAATCTTCACTACCAACATTACTTTTTATAGATTCTTCCATATTTCGTTGCGCTTGACTATCCAAAGTAGTATAAATTTTTAATCCACCAGCATCCATTAAACTGCTAGGGATTCCACTAATACTTTTTAATTCATTAAACACTGCATCTTGAAAATATTGAATCATTTGTGAATGATTTTGTTCATCTTTTCCATAAATCTCAATTTTTTCTTCAAAAAGATGTTGATAAACCTCATCAGAAATATAATGATTGTCCTTCATCGCTTTTGCCACAATTTTTGCTCGTTTAATACAAGCCTCATAATTAACGACCGGATTAAAACGATTTGGACTTTTAGGAATACCTGCTAGCATTAAAGCCTCTTCTAAAGTTAAATCTTTTACGGTTTTATTAAAATAGTATTGACTAGCACTTCCAACTCCATAATTTCCTTCCCCATAATTAATAGTATTTAAATATCCTTCTAAAATATCATCTTTTGAATAATGAACTTCTAATTCTACTGTTAAAAAAGCTTCTTCAATTTTACGTTTCCACGTTTGATCAAACGTTAAAAACATATTCTTAATATATTGTTGACTGATCGTTGATGCACCTTGTCGCGTATTTTTCATAATATTTGTAAGCATCGCTTTTCCAATTCGAAAATAATCAAATCCATGATGCTGATAAAAATTCTTATCTTCAACACTAATTACAGCATTAATTAAATACTCAGACATATCATTTAAAGTTACCCATTCTTGGCCAGAAGCGCCTTGAAAAACTAACTGTTCTTCTTGATCATACAAATACAATTTTCCTAAATTAGTAAGCTCTAATCGCGGACTGAAAAAAGCATAAGCATAGATGCCGATTAAACAAATAATTCCAGCCAGAAAAAGAAATAAAGTAAGACGAGCACTAAACATAATTTTTCTTTTCATAAGACCCACCTATGTTTATTATGGAAAGTTTTTCTATAACTATCCTTAAAATCGGATTATTTTTTACAGAAATCACCAATTTAAAACAAGAATGATTGCGTATATGAAAACGCTATGCTATAATTCGGATTGAAAAAAAGGAGGGCTAGGATTGTTTTTAGACATTAAACTCTTAAAAAACGACCAAATTATGCTAGAAGAGAGTAATCTTCCTTATGAAATTACAAATGATATCATTCACTTTAAACTAGAAAACTTTGACCATTATTTAGATCGTGCTCATAAAATTTTTAAAAGAGAATCTTCGGAGTTTTGTTTTACGATTGATTTAGAAAACGAAAAATGTACTTACCAATTAAAAGAAATTGGTGGTGATTTTGATATTATTGTGGATGATTCTTTTTGGGAAGAGTTTGAAAATACCTTAGAAATTCATTATGTCATCGAAACAGAAGATGAAAAAAGTAAAATAATAATTAAATTTAACAATTAAGGATAGACAGAATAACAATTATTGCATATAATGGCGTAGAATGATTATTAAAAAAGAAAAAATCATGTAAAAAAATTATAAATTTTAAAAAATATCGTATATTATGAATTGGTTTTTATAACGCATTATAGACGATACTTTATAGGAGGAATAAAAATGAAATTAAAAGATATTTCAAAAGAAGAGTTAGAATTAATGAGTTATGATGATTTAGCCCATTTAATATTGCAAGATGCCAATAAAAAAATGAAAATCAATGACTTATTTAAAAAAGTGTGTGATATACTAGGTTTAAGTGAACAAGAATTTGAAGACCGAATTGCCGATTTCTTTGAAATCTTAACAACCGATAAAAGATTTACCATGTTAGCAGATGGTTATTGGGATTTAAAAGAAAAACATAGTGAAAAAGTAGTCATTGATGAAGACGATGATGAAGTATTTGTAGAAGAAAGTGATCCAGAAGATACTGAAGAAGAAAATGATAATTTCTACGACGAAGATGAAGAAGAAGACCGAGATGAAGATTTAAAAGATCTTGTAGTCATCGATGAAGACGAAGAGGGCGAAAATTTATAAGTATAAAACGATAAGAAAGGATGAAAATCCATGGAACCTAGATTAGAATCAATATTAGAAAGATATCAAGTAATCGAAAAAGAATTAATGAATCCAGAAATAATGGCTGATTTTAATTCAATAAAAAAACTATCTAAAGAGCAAAGTGATTTAAAAGAAACGGTCGAAAAATACGAAGAGTACAAAAAGACTAAAGAAAATATTGAAGAAGCAAAATCCTTAATGACAGACCCAGAATTACGAGAAATGGCTGAGTTAGAATTAGCTGAAAATACCGAAAAATTAGAAAAACTAAATCATGAATTAGAAATTCTTTTAATCCCTAAAGACGAAAATGATGGTAAAAATGTTATTATGGAAATCCGTGGTGCTGCGGGAGGAGACGAAGCCAATATTTTTGCTGGAGATTTACTAAGAATGTATACTTATTATGCAGAAAAAAATGGCTGGAAAATTGAAATCAATCATGAAATCCCTGGCACTAGTGGTGGATTTTCTAACGTAGAATGTATGATTAAAGGTGAAAATGTTTATTCTAAATTAAAATACGAAAGTGGAGCTCATCGTGTTCAACGAGTTCCTGTAACAGAAACCGCAGGACGCGTTCATACTTCTACTGCTACCGTTTTAGTAATGCCAGAAGTGGAAGATGTGGATATTGAAATTAAAGAAAGTGATTTAAAAATCGATGTGTACCATAGTAGTGGAGCTGGTGGACAATCTGTAAATACTTCCAACTCTGCCGTTCGGATAACCCATTTACCTACCAATACAGTAGTAACTTGTCAAAATGAACGAAGTCAACTAAAAAATAAAGATAAAGCGATGAAATTATTAAAAATTAAACTATTTGACAATTTAAATCAGGAGAAAGAGTCCGCATTAGGTAATGAACGTAAAAGTAAAATTGGTTCTGGAGATCGTTCCGAAAAAATTAGAACTTATAACTATCCGCAAAATCGTGTAACAGATCATCGAATTAATTTTTCAGTGATGAGTCTTGATCGTGTTATGGATGGGGAATTAGAACCAATAATTGAAGCTTTAATTACCGAAGATTTAAGAAGAAAATTAGCAGGAGAATAAAGAAATAGATATTATTTCTTTTTTGTCGTTATAAGGAGTCTAAAAATGAAAAATATTATTATTATAGGTAGCGCACGTTCAGGAAAAAGTACGTTAGCTAACAAAATTGCCAAAAACTTTCCTTATCAAATTATTCATGTTGATTCTTTAAGAGATACTTTTTATAAAATATATCCTGAATTAGGTGTAGGTGTAAATACAGCATTTAAAAATCAGAAATTTCAAGAATTCTTAGTATCATATTTAGAATCTGCTTCCTTTGAATCTAAAAACAATTTTGGTTATATTTTAGAAGGGCTCGAATTATCATTTGATACAGTAAAAAACCATTTTTTAAAAGAAAACTATTTAGTATATGGTTTGGGAATAAGTAATGCAACTGTAGATTATTTTGTAAATCAAATGAAGAAATACGATGATGAGTATGAATGGACATATCAAATGTCAGATGAAGAATTAAAAAAAATTGCCCAGGAATACATTGATTTAAGTGTGAAAATAAAAGATTTTTGTAATCAAAACCTTATACCATATTACGATACAACAGAAAATCGAGAAGCATGTCTAAATCAAATTATTTCTGAAATTAATGTAAAATTTGAGGATTAAAATGAAACCAGAAAGCATAACAACAACCGATTGGAAAATATTAAAAGAAAAGTATCCAAAAGACCTTGAAAAAATAATAAAAAAATTAAATCAAAATTATCCAGTTCAATATTTAATTGGTGATGTCGACTTTTATGATTGTCCGATTAAAGTAAATGAAAACGTTTTAATTCCAAGATTTGAAACGGAATTATTAGTTGATAAATTAATCCATCGTCTTCAAAAAATAAAATTACCAAACCCTAAAATAATTGATTTAGGAACTGGTAGTGGTTGTATTGCCATTGCCATAAAAAAGAATATTGAATGCAATATGACGGCCATTGATATAAGTGATAAGGCACTATGTACTGCAAAAGAAAATGCCTTGCTAAATCATGTTGATATTCATTTTATGAGTACAAAAATGGAAGAAATGAATTTAGAAGGATTTGACATAATCATTTCAAACCCTCCTTATGTAGCCATAGAAGAACCAGTAGGAAAAGAAACAAGATATGAACCTCAAAATGCGATCTTCGCCGAAAATCAAGGTTTATACTTTTATCAAATCATTTTAGAGAAAGTTAGCAAATTACCAACAAAACCTCATCTAGTAGCCTTCGAAATCGGAATGAATCAAGGACTTCAAATTGAAACATTAAAAAAGAATTTATTACCAGATTATCAAATATCGATAGAAAAAGATTATCAAAATAGAGATCGCTTTATTTTTTTAGAAAGGATTAACAATGAACATAACTAATTTAACCTTTTCTTATCATGATGAATTAATTTATGATGACGTCACTATCGAATTAAACGACAAAGACCATATTGGAATAATTGGGGTGAATGGGGCCGGAAAAAGTACCTTTTTTAAACTATTATTAAAAGAATTAACTCCTGATTATGGAAAAATAAAAATAAAGCCAAATTATCGTATTTCTTATTTACCTCAAGTCATTACGGATGAAGTTCCAAATACCAGTATTACAGTCTTTGATTATTTAATGAGTGCCCGACCAATTTTAAAAATTGAGTCAGAAATGAATGAATTATATTTAAAAATGGCTGATGATCCAGATAATACCCAAATTAACAAACGCTTATCTTATTTACAAAGTCAATTAGATTATTGGGAGTATTATGAAGCTGATAGTATTTTATTTCGTTTAATAGAGTCCTTAAAAATACCTGACAATTTATTAAATCAAAAATTAAAAGAATGTTCCGGAGGACAAAAATCTAAAATTGCTTTTGCCAAATTACTTTATAGCAAACCTGAAATACTATTATTAGATGAACCAACCAATCACTTAGATTTAGAAACCAAAGACCAGATTATTGAATACTTAAAAAACTATCCTGGTATGGTTTTAGTCATTTCTCATGACCAAGACTTTTTAAATGCTGTAACTACCAAAACATTATGGATTGATAAAAAAACGAAGAAAATGGAATTAATTTCTGGAAATTATGAAACGTATCAAAGAAAAAAAGCCGAGCGTGAAATGCAACTAAATGTAGAATATCAAAAAGAACAAAAACAAATTGCTAAATTAAAAAGTATTGTTAATTTATATAGTAACTCTTCGGGAAAACGAAAAAGAATGGCTGAATCTCGGGAAAAAGTTTTAAATAAATTATTAGAAAATAAAATTGAATTACGTCCTGCTGATTCACATGTCAAACTACAAATGAAATTAGATAATATCGGAAGCACAATTCCTTTAAAAGTAGAAGATATGTCTTTTGGTTATAACGATGAACTTCTCTATGATAATATCAATTTTGAAATTTATCGTGGCGAAAAATTTTTAATTGTTGGTGAAAATGGGGCCGGAAAAACTACACTTTTAAAATTAATATCCCATCAATTAAACCCGTTAAAAGGTACAATAAAAATAACGGATAAAACAAGAATAGGGTATTATGCGCAAGAACATGAAACACTAGATCAAAATAAAAATTTACTAGAGAATTTAAAAGAATTTGGCTTAAGTGAAGGTCAATTACGTGCCCATTTAGGTGCATTCCTATTTAATGGAAACGATGTTTATAAAAAGGTTTCATTTTTATCACCGGGAGAGAGAAGTCGCTTAGCTTTAGCAAAACTTACACTTACAAAAGCCAACCTTTTACTTTTAGATGAGCCAACGAACCATTTAGATCCTGAAACGCAAAGTCTTATTGCTGATTTTTTTAAAAACTATAAAGGAACAATTCTATTGGTTAGCCATAATCCTTCTTTTGTAGATAAACTAGGAATAGAACGTATTTTACTACTACCGGAAGGTGAAGTATTATATTACGACAAAAAAATCGTTGAATTTTACGAAAATACAAATAATTTGAATAAAAAATAATGAGTACTTCCATGATTAACTTAGGTGAAATCATGAAAAAAATTATTTTGATATTATTTTGTATCACAATTGGATATAGTCTTTTAAATGGTGAAGAACAAATTTTAATTCCAGATGATGCGATTCGCTTTCGCGTTATTGCCAATAGTAATGAATTAGTAGACCAAGAATTAAAAATGGAAGTCAAAAAGTCCGTAGAAAAAGAATTGAATCGTTTAATGTCTTCTGCAAAATCTAAAGAAGAAGCCAAAACGCTAATTCAAAATGCGCGTCCCAAAATCGAATCACTAGTAGGAAATTTTCACGTTGATTTTCAAATGAATTATGGTATGAATGAGTTTCCTGAAAAAGAATATAGAGGAATAACTTATGATGCCGGAAAATATGAATCTTTGGTAATAACCTTAGGTAGTGGTCTTGGAGAAAATTGGTGGTGTGTAATGTTTCCGCCATTATGTTTACTTGAAGCAGAAGAAACAGAACTAGACAACGTCGAATATCAATTCTTTGTTAAAAATGTTTTAGATAAATATTTATCATAAATTTGTTCTCGTACCATATAATTTGGTAGGAGGACTTTTTTATGATCGAACTAGTCACCATTTTTACTATTGCCGTAGCTTTAAGTATGGATACTTTTTCCCTTTCCTTAGGACTTGGAACTTGTAATCTATCGAATAAAAAAAGTCTTGCTTTATCAAGTATCGTTGGCATAATGCATTTTATCATGCCATGTTTAGGTATAATAATTGGCCAAAATTTACAAAATTTCTTTAAAATAAATAGTAACTTTTTACTAGGTATTATCTTAATTTTTATTGCGGGTCAAATGCTTTATGAAATATTCGTTAAAGAAGAAGAAACAATTGATTTTAGTTTAACGGGAATGCTTTTTTTTGCCATCGGAGTTTCCATCGATGCATTCTCAACAGGTCTAGGACTAACAGCGATTACGAATAACTTACTACTAGCTATGCTAATTTTTTCTTTAACCAGTTTTCTTTTTACTTTATTAGGATTATTTATTGGAAAATATGCTAATAAAATACTCGGAGTTTACGCAAGTTTCTTTGGGGCTCTCCTTTTGATTGTAATCGGTATTTCCCATTTATTAAAATGAAGTAAAAAGCTTTACAAAATGAATCAATTCCTATATATTAAAAAGGAATAAATGAGGTGAGTTTAAATGAAACAAATCAAAATTCAAGGAGGAAATCTTCTTTCTGGTACAATTGCCATTTCAGGTATGAAAAATGCCGCCGTTGCTTTAATTCCAGCGGCCATTTTATGTGATGAAGAAGTAACAATAACGAATGTTCCAAATATTTCAGATAAATATGCGTTAATCGAAATCATTAAATTGCTAAATGGTCAAGTTACCGATCAAGATGCTACATTAAAAATTAATACCTCAGATATTACAAGTGAAATCATTCCAGAAAGCTTAGCCAGCAAATTAAGAGCTAGTTACTATTTTATGGGAGCTTTACTTGGAAGAAAAAAACATGTGGAAATCTATTTTCCTGGGGGATGCAATATTGGAAATCGTAAAATTGATTTCCACTTAAAAGGCTTTCAATTGCTTGGAGCAACAGTGGAAGAAATGGAAGATAAATACATTATTCATGCTGAAGAATTAAAAGGAACAAATATTCATTTAGATTTTGCGAGCGTTGGAGCAACGATTAACTTAATGCTTGCTGCCGTAAAAGCTCAAGGAAAAACAATTATTGATAATGCAGCCAAAGAACCTGATGTTATAAATGTTGCCGAATTCTTAAACAATATGGGTGCGAAAATAACAGGAGCAGGAACAAATACAATCACTATTGAAGGAGTAGACTATCTGCATAAAGCTACCATCGAAGTATTACCAGATCGTATCGAAGCTGGAACTTACCTTATTTTAGGAGCCCTAATTGGAGAAAATATAACCATCACAAATATTGTCAAAGAACACTTAAGTGCTTTGTTAACAAAATTAATTGATGCTGGTGTTAAAATGGATATCAAAGAAAACGAGATTATTATTTATGGCCGTCAAAAGTTAAAAGCGATTAATGTCAAAACTCTCGTTTACCCAGGATTTGTAACGGATTGGGGTCAACCTATGAGCGTATTATTAACCCAATGTGAGGGATCTTCTATCTTTGAAGAAACAATTTATGAAAACCGAATGGGTCATGTTCCTTACCTAAACAAAATGGGAGCCAATATGACTTTAAAAAATCAAACGATTAAAATTCAAGGACCAACTCCATTAAAAGGTCAAGATGTCGTTGCCTCAGATCTTAGAGCTGGAGCCTCTTTAGTCATTGCTGGATTAATTGCCGACGGAACTACCCTTATTAATGATGCCGAACATATCTTAAGAGGATATGAACGTATTGTCGAAAAATTAACCGCGGTCGGTGCTAAATTAGAATTGATTGACATAAATTAGTAGAGAAAAGACTCTACTTTTCTTTTGGGGGAAATATGAAAAAAAAGATAATTCTAATTATAATAGCGGGAATTTTAATCACATTTTTCATTTATCGAAAAAATGAGAATCACAACATTTACCTCTTATCCTTAGGAGATGGCTTAGCTACAGGAATGACGGCTTATAATGTAGAAGGATATAGTTATAATGACTACATAAGAGATTATTTAGAATCGGAGCATATTTTAGAAAAGTATGTCTCAGGATTTGCCAAAACAAATCAAACAATTGAGAATTTAATAACTTGTGTAGAAAACAATTACCAACTAGAAGAAACCAATATTCCAATTCAGCAAGCACTATCAAAGGCCAAGATTATTACTATTGGTATAGGATTAGATGAACTTGCCAATACTTCCTTAAAAACGAATATTCCAACCAAAGAAATAGAAGATTACAAAAAAGATATGGAACATTTAATAAAAATAATTCGAAATTTTAATGATAAAAAAATTTACATCTTAGGACTATATAAAGCATATAATATAACGGATAATGAATTAAACAGCATTAATGATCATTTAAAAAGTATTGCAGATAAGTATCATGCAATATATATTGATATCCAAGATTTAATTGAAAATCCTCAATATTTTTTATTAAACAATAGTTATTACTTGAATTATAAAGGACACAAAGAGATATCCAATCGTATTTTAAGAACAATAAACACTTAGCTAAAAAGTTTTTGTTAAAGCGTCAAATTTGACAAAAAGAAAAAAATGTTGTATAATTCATAGCCATGTGGTGCATTATTCTAGTCACATACACAATATGAAGGTAGGGCTAAAAATCTA
>JAAWDB010000046.1 GCA_022793555.1 Bacilli bacterium | reverse complement strand
ATTTTTTATTTGTTTTTAATTGTAATTAATATTACATTTTTTTGTCATGGCAAAATAATAAATAAAATGAAAATAATTGACAAGAAATTTTGCTTTTGTTTAAATTATATTAAATGGTGCGCTTGAGATTTCAATTAAAAAAAACAAGATTAACGGTAATCAATCTTGTTTTTTTATGTTAATTATCTTCATCTGGATTTGGATCAATTCCTGGAGCTATTGGTGGATCTGGGTCTTTATTTTCATTATCGTTATCTTCGTCACCATCGCTTGGATTTCCAGGAATTGTTGGTTCATCATCATCGTCATCTTCATCTGGCTTTGGTTTCGGATTCGAAGAGGCTTTACTAATATAAATGGTAACATTAGAAACGGTTTTCAAGAAGGTGTCTTGGTGAACACTTTGATTAATAATAATGCCTGGGATGGATTCACTTTCGACAAATTCTTTATGTAAGGTTATGCCCTGTTTTGCGGCCCATTCTTCGGCATATGATACGGTTTGACCACTCAAGTTTGGCATTAAATATCTCGTTAAGGTATCACCAGTTCGTATTCCTTGACCGATAATATCACTTCGATAATCTTTATCTTCATTATAGTCATAGGTAAATGTTTTAATCGTTTCTATTTTTTCAAGCCCTAGGTTTTCTTTCATTGCTTTGGTTATGGCATTTAATGAACCTGGGTAATATCCTAAAGCACTAGTTTTCATTCCAGCACTTGGTAACCATGGGTTGAAGTTATAATATTCTAATCTTGTTTTTTGAATGGTAATAAAATCTTCACCATTTAAACTATTAACCAACATGTTTTTAATTGCTTGATAGAAAGATAACATTTCTTTGGTTTGCATGTTGGTTGCAATGTTATTACTAATTGTGTCTAATAATTTTTCGAAATCACTAAAGCTTGACATTTGTACTAATTTTTTGGCTGTGGCTTCAATAATTGCTTGTTGATGACGGTTTCGATCGACATCACCTTCAGCATAAAGATGACGACATCTCGCATATGCTAGGGCTTGTTCTCCATCTAAATGAACATTTTCACCCGGAGTAATACAAACTAGATGTTCTCCAAAACGTCGTTGGGAATCTTGTTCACAAACTAAACCTTTATGAGCATTATCGTAAGGGTAATCGGGAGCTTCCACATCAACATCAACGCCACCTAGAGTATTTACTAAATCAACAACGCCACGGAAATTGACTTTGACAAAATAATCGATATCGATATTCGTCATTTGTTCAATTGTATTAATTACACAGTTAGTACCATATGCAGCAGCAGAATTGATTTTATTGTAGCGATTATGATTGCAAGCAATTGGTACATACATGTCTCTTGGAATGCTAAACATGGTTGCGGTTAGAGTATTGGGATTGAATGTTACAAGCATTAGCGTGTCACCATTGAAAGCAGCATTAGGGTTTAGTCCATTTTGAGCTTCTGAGTCGACACCTAGGACTAAAACCGTGAAAGGTTCGGTTAATTTTTTTGAAGATATTAAATTGCTTTCTTCCGATTTCATTTCTTTGCTATAGGAATATACAACTTTGGTATCTTCACCGATGGTATGGAATTTATCTTCGTTACTAAATAAAACTTTATAATCGCCAGAGACAAAGATACCGTCGATTTTACCATTATATAAATCATTTAACATGATTAAGAAATCTTCATAAGGTACAATTTCTTGTTTTAGTTTTTCTTTTTGAATTAATTCTTTTGCAAGAACGTAGCCTTCGCGGTCGTTTTCGTTATCAATCATTCCCAATTTACTATTTTCTGATATTTCGGTATCTTTCATTGCTAAAAGGACGCTAGTGTAGGTTGAGGTTTCTTTGATAGTAAAGTTGTCTAGAGAATCGTATACTTTGTTAATATAATAAGATAGAACACTAAATATGGGAATAAATAGCATTGAGAAAATGGTTAAGACTATAAAGGTTTTTTTCATTTTTTTGAATATAATTTTAGGTCCAAAGCATAAATAACTTACACCCCAAATGGCAAAGAATCCTAAAATAAGATATCTTATGGTTGTTTCAATTCCCTCTAAATTTAGTAAGCTTTTCGCAAAAAAGATATAACTGATGATATATCCAATGGAAATGAGAAGATAGGTGATGAGCATGATCTTACTCGCTTTTTTAATTTTTATTTTTAATTCTTTCATTGATTTGTCCTTCCATCCTTTTATTCTTAGTTGTTATTATACAATAATTTTGGTTTAACCTCAATACTTGATAAAACTTTACAATAGGGAATATGGGATAATTTGCGAAAAAACACGAATTTTGATATAATTGGTAAGAATAGAGGGTGAAAAAATGCGCAGTTTCTTAAAGAATCAAGATTTTTCAAAATCAATCCAATTTGTTCTTTATTTTTTTGTCACTTTTTTCCTTTTTTCTTTTACGGTTTTCGCTGATACAACTTTAGGGGTTATTAATGGAGAACCGATAAACTTTCGGTCTGGACCTGGAACTAATACTTCGGTTATTGGGCAACTAAGTCATGGGACAGTTGTTACTATTAAAAGTGCTTATGCTGTACCAGGGGTTGGATGTAATTCAGGATGGATTAATATTTATTACAATAATAAAAGCGGATATGTTTGTAAAGAATATATTAATATTGGTGGAAAAGATTCTTTGAATCGCCCATGGACGACACCAAAAGAATCAATTATTGGAGGAGCATTGTTTACAGCGCGCGGATATATTAGTGCGGGACAAAATACGAGTTATTTAAAAAAGTTTAATGTAAATCCCAATTCTTCTTATGGTCTTTATACACATCAGTATATGGCAAACTTAGCAGCACCTGCTAGTGAGTCTTCTACTAGTTATACAAGTTATAAAAATAATGGTTTGTTAAATTTACCTTTAGTTTTTGAAATTCCGGTTTTTGAAAATATGCCAGAGGAAACAAGTCATCCAACGGCAGGAAAGCAAGATTATGGTCAAAGTAATGTTACAGATGGGGAATTTGAAAAGAAATTGGATGCGGAAGGGTTTCCTGAAAGTTATAAAAAGAAAATTCGTTTATTACACAATACTCACCCTAATTGGATTTTTAAGGCTTTAAAAACGGGATTACAATTTAATGATGCCGTAGCGCAAGAAAAACGAGTTAGTTCGGTAAATGGTTGTAATGCATGTTATGAACAGCCACTTGATCAAACAGAACCTGGTTGGTATATTGCGAATACGCAAACGGTTGAGTATTATTTAGATCCGCGTAATTTTATCAGGGAAGAACGAATTTTAATGTTTGAAGATTTATCTTATAAGGAAGAGTATACGGCTACAGTAGTTTCTTCAGTGTTAAAAGGAACGTTTATGGATGGTATCTCTATTTTAGATAATCAAGCTTATGCAGATATTTTTGTAGAAGCAGGACGTTTTGCTAATGTAAGTCCAGTTTATTTAGCTAGTTTAGCAAGACAAGAGTCGGGGACAAAATTATCAAATACGACAAATGGGGCAAGATTTACTTATAAGGATCAAACGTATGAAGGTTTTTATAATTTCTTTAATATTGGTGCTTATAGTTCAGAAGCGAATCCTGCTTTAGCTGGACTCGTTTATGCGAGTCAAGGTTCTGTAAAAAATGCAGAAGGGGTTTATGTTGGAACAATTATTGATTCTGGTAGTGGAGATGGTAATTCAGGTACAGTGAAACCAATTGAACCAGTGTTTAATGTGTCAACTGTTGTTGGTCAAATGAATGTAAAGCTAAAAGGAAGTTACATTGTTAGTGTAAATCCAGGGACAAAAGTGGAAACGCTTAAAAAGAAAACAGAGAATGGTAATGTTACTTTTAAGAAAGCAAATGGTCAATTAATGCAAGATACGGATGTACTTGGAACAGGATGTCAAATTATGTATAAAAATGGAGAAGTACACACCATTGTTATTTATGGCGATTTAACGGGAGATGGAGTTGTCAATTCAGCAGATTTATTACGGATGCGTCAGCATTTACTTGGACAAGTGAAACTTAGTGGAGCTTATTTAGAGAGTGCGAAGGCAAATCATGGTAGTGGTGTAAATTCTGCCGACCTGTTAAAGTTACGTCAACATCTACTTGGAACTTCTCATATTGTACAGGGATAGAAAGGGATTGTATGAAAAATAAAATAGGATTGGTTATTTTAGTAATTTGTAGTGCTTTTTTGGGAATGAAAGTCGTTTTTGCGGCACCAAGTGTATCAACTTCTGTAAGTCAAGGAACTATTGAAAAGGGAAGTAATGTTACTTTTTATGTAACTATTCGGAACGTAGCATCATGGAATATTAAAATGAATGGAATTGGTGCAACAACAGGTTGTAGTTCTTCTCAAGCGGATGCAACTGGAAATGGAAATAATACGACTAAAACTTTTAGTATTACATGTAAGGGTTCCGATATTGGCTTGATTAGTTTTTCAGTTAGTGGAGATGCAACAAGTCAAGATGGATCGAATGTTAATGTAAGTGGAAGTAAACGCGTAAATGTAACGGCAGTAAAGCCGAAATCAACGAATAATTATTTAAAGTCAATCACGGTAGGAGAGTATGCATTAACACCAGCATTTGCGAAAGAAACTTTGGAATATACGGTTACGGTTCCTTCAACTGTCAATAGCATTAATTTAGGAGCGACTCCAGAAGATGGGACAGCAAGTATTGATGGTACTGGTGAAAAAGAAGTGGAAGAAGGGGCAAATCCTTTTGAAATTCGTGTGAATGCCCAAAATGGTGATGAGCGAATTTATAAGGTTACCGTTATGGTTGAGGATCAAAATCCTATTGAAGTTATGATTGATGATGAAAAATATACGGTAATTAAAAATATTAAAAATGTAGAAAAACCAGATTTATATGAATCAAGTACTATAACTATACAAGGAATGGAGGTTCCTACCTTTGTTAGTGATGTGACAGAATATACTTTGGTTGCTTTAAAAAATGTTAATGGAAAAGTAGTTTTTGCAATTTACGATGAAAAAAATAGTAGTTATCAACTTTATGAGGAACAAAAATCAAATCCTTTAGTGTTGTATTTATTGCCTTTTGATAAGGAATTTGCTGGCTATATTAAAAGTAGCGTGATAATCAAAGAGCGAGAGTATGAGGCCTATAAAGTTAGTGAAGATAGTGATTATGCGATTATTTATGCGATGAATGTGGAAACAGGAGAAAAGAATTATTATCTTTATCATGCTGGTGATAATACTTATCAACTTTATTTTGATGAAATGGTCGAAAAGTTATCCACGGAAAAAAGCACTTATCAACAAGTAATCCTTGGACTTGCTGGTGGGTGTGTATTATTAGCGATTCTTTGTATGATTGGCTTTTTACGAAAACCAAATAAGAAGTTGCTTCGCCGAATTGAGCAAATGGAAGAACAAAGAAAAAGTGAAATGGTAATTGATAAGGAACCTATTATTGATGAGTCGACGAAATTAGAGAATAAAGAGTTAGAAAAAACACCAAAAGAAAAGAAAAAGAAACGAGAAAAGAAAAGTAAAAAAGAGACGAAGAACGCTTCTAGTAAGAAAGTGGATGAAGTTGTAGAAAAATCAAATAATGATACGGAAGATACGGAAGTATTAGAAGTAGATGAAGCTCTTCATAAAATGAATGACGCCGAAAAGATCATTGAAGAATTTGAAAAAACAATGGCTTTGTCGAAAGAGGAACTTAAAAAAGCAAAAAATGAGGAGCGTAGCGTGCAAGAAATTGAAGAGACGATGTACGACTTGTTTGAAGAAGACCATAAAAGGAAGAAGAGGAAGTAGAAGGTATATTTTGTATCTTCTTTTTTTGTATGGTAAAATGTAGATAAATTACGGAGGTGACTTATGGTTAAAGCTCAAGATTCTCAGGCAAGAACTTTAAAGATAATTTGGATGTTTTTGTTTCTTCAGCCTTTTTTAGATGTTTTTACATCTTTTGCACAACATTATGTCGGTCATAGTTCTTATTTTGCATTAGGAATAAAAGTCTTATTTTTGTTTTATTTATTTTGGCTTTGTATGAAGAAGCATGATAAAAAGTTAGTAACTTATGTTTTTTTGGTCGGAATTTATTTATTTCTTTTTATGGGCTTACAGTTTCTTATGAAGGGAAGTTCATTTCTCTTTTTGGAAGGACAAAGTTTATTTCGTACTTTTTATTTTCCTTTGGTATTTACTTTTTTAATGGTGTTATATCGTCAAGGTATTTTGAAAATTGAGAATCGTTATCTTGTCTTTATTTTGTTGTTGTATTTAAGTTTTTTAATTTTTCCAACAATAGCGAAAGTTGGCTTTGATAGTTATGCGCATAGCAAAGTAGGTAATATCGGTTGGTTTTATTCGACGAATGAAATTGGTGGAATTTTAGCAATTTTAGGTCCTTTCTTTCTTTTCTTTTTAATGAAGCAAAAGTGGTGGATACGAATTATTGGTTTGCTTTTTTATCTTTTGGGAATTTTTATTTTGGGCACTAAGGTACCAGTACTTTCATTAATCATTATAATACTTTGTTTTGTTTTCGTTTTTTTTCTAAATTTATTTTTGAAAAAGGAATGGAAAAAGCTGTTATTAAGTTCTATTGGATCAGGAGTTTGCCTTGTTTTATTTTCATTCTTGGTTTTTCAATCTTCTTTTTATAAGAATATTCAAATACATTTAGACTTTTTAGGTATTCAAAAGGTACAGGATTTGTTGACGTTTCATCATATTGATCATTTTATTTTTAGTGAACGACTAAGTTTTTTGTGCAATACACATGAGATTTATACGAATGTTAATCTCCCTATGAAAATAATTGGAATGGGTGTTGGAGATATGAGTGTTAATAGCCCTCAGTCGATGAAGATGATCGAAATGGATTATTTTGATATAATTTATCATTATGGGGTTCTGGGAACGCTTATGTTTGTTTTACCGTTTTTTTGGTTTTATAAAAAAAGAAAATATTTATTGTCTGAGAAAATTAGTCTTTTGCTTATTTTATTGTTAGCTTTTTTTTCCGGACATATTTTGGTGTCACCATCGGTTAGTGTTTTAGTTTCATTAGTTATTATTCCTAAGGAAGAGCAGGTGGTATGATGATTGGCTTTTTAATTATTAATTATAATGATGCGAAGACAACGATTCATTTATTAGAAAATATTATGGATTATTCGTGTCTATCTAAAATTGTCGTGGTGGATAATCAGTCAACGGATGATTCGTTTGAAGTTTTAAAAGCGTATGAAAGTGAAAAAGTGGTTTTATTACGTCGTGATGATGGAAGGCAATTTGGAGCAGGTATTAATTTTGGACTTCGTTATTTAGAGAGTTTAGGTATTACGCACACCTTTATTAGTAATAGTGATATCGAAATTGCTAGTGAAGATGAGTTAAAGAAGATTTTGAAACATAAGGATGAAGGAAGTATTATAGGACCTGTGATTCGGGAGCATACGGGTCTTAATCGGGGATGGAAAGTTCCCAGTAATACTGAGCTTGTTCTTTCCTCTATTCCTTTTTTCTATCGTTTTTTTACTTCGGCGAATCGATATCATGATGATTATTATACGAAGAGTTTTTTACCAGTAGAAGTGGTTTCGTTTTGTTTTTTCTTTGTTAATATTGCCAAAATACGAGAAGTGAGTTATTTGGATGAGAAATTATTTTTATATTTTGAAGAGAATACAATGGCATGTAAATTAAATAAGCAAGGGATTTATCTTTGTATGGATAGTATGGTTTTTCACAATCATTCAGTTACCATTAATAAAAATTTAAATCGAAAAAAGAAATACTTAACGTTAAGTAAAAGTCGGCGTTATTTTGCTAAGTATTATAATCATGCGGGAATGATTACTTTATTTTTTCTTTGGGTATTAGAGCGCGTTACGGTTTTGGCTTTAAGTTTGGTAAGTCTTTTTCATCGTTCGTTTAAGTCTTAACTTTACCATAGAAAAAAAGTCTCTTATAATAAGGATGAGGTGAATGTCATGAAAAAAAAGTTAGAAATTTTAGTTTACCATT
>JAAWDB010000045.1 GCA_022793555.1 Bacilli bacterium | reverse complement strand
GTTGTAAAAACTTCTCCTTCAACTCCAATAAAATCTCCCAAGTCAAAGTTTTCTTTAAAGAAAGCATAATTTTCCTCACCAACGCAATCAATTTTAATTGATATTTGAATGCGACCTTTGATATCACCAATCGTTAAAAAGGCCATTTTTCCCATTTTGCGCATTAAAATAATTCTTCCAGCAACACGAACTCCGGTTATACCATCACTTAGATTTGCCGCATCGACAATTTCATAGTTGGTGATAAATTTTTCGGGATAAGGATTGGGAATATTTTTTAATTTCTCACGTCTGACTAATTCTTGTTCTGTAAAAGTTCTCATAATATTTCCTTCTTTCATAAAAAAACAGGATGTCCGAAAGGACGAATTCCTGTTAAATCCGCGGTACCACCTTAATTCATGTTGCCATGCACTTTGCTCTTTAACGGAGAGTCCGGAAACGTTCCAATATCTTTTTTCGCGAATATTTTATCTCGTAAGTTTCACCAACCCTTACGTCTCTTTTTAGAAATCAATATGCTACTTATTATCTTCATCACGTTTTATGCCCTTAATATACTAATTTTTTATTTTTTTGTCAATATCACTTTCTTTTTAATCATTAAAAATGAGGATATCATAGATTTCTATTTTTCATTTGATGAGAGATTGTTATACACACTAGACCATTTTTCTTCATCCCAAATTTCGATACCTAGCTCTTTGGCTTTGTCTGCTTTGCTCCCTGGCTTATCACCAACAATGACGACATTTGTTTTACTACTAACCGAACCACTTGCCGAACCACCATAGTTTGCAATTACAGTTTCTATTTCTTCCCGGCTCATGAATGATATTGTTCCTGTAACAACAAAGCGTTTGTTCGTGATATTTTCATCATATTTTTCTTCTGGTCCAAGATATGTTGTATTTAAACCTAAATCTTTTAAGTTGTTGATAAGTTCTAGGTTATCCACATCATCAAAGAAGCGATGAATGTTTTTGGCCAAAATAGCTCCGATATCTTTTATCGCTTTTAGGTCCTCTTCACACTGATTCGCTAAATTATCGATGGTTTTATATTTTTTAGCAAGTAAAAGTGCGGTTTTATCGCCGATTCCTTCAATACCAAGTCCAAATAATAATCTTTCTAAGCTGTTTTCTTTACTTTTCTCAATCGCTTCTAGAAGATTATCAATACTTTTTTTCCCATAACCTTCTAATTCTTGAAGATCTTTTTGATGTTTTTCTAAGTGGTAAATATCTGTAATACTTTTGATAAAACCTAAATTGAAGAAATCTTCCATTATTTTTTCACCGAGACCATCGATATTCATGGCTTTACGTTCACAAAAATGGATTAAGGATTCGATATGTCTTGCGGGACATTTCGTATTCATACAATAGTGATCCACTTGACCTTCTTTTTTTTCAAGAAGTGAACCACAAATTGGACAATTTGTAATCATTTTAAAGGCAACTTCGTTACCAGTTCGACGCATCGTTTTTGCTTCAACTACCTCTGGTATAACATCTCCAGCTTTTCTTATGGATACGACGTCACCAATTTTTAAATCTTTTTCGATGACATAATCTTCGTTATGAAGAGTAGCACGTTTAATGGTGGAACCCATGACAATGACTGGTTCTAAAACTGCATTTGGGGTAATTCTACCAGTTCTTCCTACTGTAAAAATAATATCGGTTAATTTTGTTAGGACTTCTTCGGCTGGAAATTTGTAAGCAATCGCCCAACGAGGATGTTTGGAGGTGTATCCTAAAGCGGCTTGCATTTCTAAATCATTTACTTTAATAACAACGCCGTCGATATCATAGGATAAGTATGGCCTTTTTTCTGCATATTCAGCGATAAATTTTAAAATACCATCGACATCTTTTACTAAACGATTATTGGGATTTACTTTAAATCCTAAATTTGTCATAAAGTTAAGCGCTTCAAAGTGAGATTTTATGCCGTAATCTTCTGGGTTAGGTAAATGATATATCCACGTATCTAACTTTCTTTCGGCCGCAATTTTAGAATCTAATTGACGTATTGATCCTGCCGCAGCATTACGGCAGTTTTGAAGTAATGGTAAGTTTTTTTCACGACGTTCTTCATTTAATTGGGCAAGCGTAGTTCGCCCCATGAATATTTCGCCCCGTACTTCGATATCAATCTTATCCTTCAAGCTTAAAGGAATGGTACGAATTGTTTTAACATTATGAGTTATATCTTCTCCTACAATTCCATCTCCACGTGTTGCACCTGTTATTAAATTTCCATCTTCATAATGAAATGAACCACTTAAGCCATCAATTTTCAATTCACAAACATATTCTGGATGGAAACCACTTTTACGAATTCGTTCATCAAATGCTCGTATTTCTTCTTCATTAAAAACATCAGGTAACGATAACATGGGAATACGATGACGAATCTTTTTAAATTTATCAATAACTTCTCCACCGACCCGTTTTGTTGGAGAATTGGGACTAGCATATTCGGGATATTCATTCTCTAAATTTTCTAGTTCTCGTAAATATTTATCAAATTCTTGATCGGTTAATGTCGGTTTTATTAAAGTGTAATATTCATAGTTTGCTTGATTAATGATTTCTGTTAATTCTTCAATTCTTTTTTTTGCTTCCATATTTTATATTCTCCTCAGCAAAAAACTACCATAGATGCGTTGGATACTCTCCTTTTTCTTTTAAATATTTTATTTTTTCTTTTACTTCATCTAAGTCTTCTTTATAAGTCATACCAAGCCATAAACCATCGGAGGTACGATATTTTAAATTTATTTTCTTTTCTTCTAGAGCAGTTTCTAAAAATTCTGAAATTAAACATTCGGCGGTTTCTAAGTCATTTTGATGCTCATTTAGAAAGTCGAGAAAATATTCTTCTAGATAGGATAAAATCTCATTTTGGAATCCAAACATATTCATGGATACTGGATGATTGGGTTCGATTTTAAAAGGTTCATCCCCATTTAGAGGTTTCGCTATTACTGAGTCATTTTCGTAACCAATACTGCATTCGACAATTCTTTCAACGTTTTCACCATTTAAATATAAAACACCGCGTTTGACAAAACCATATTTGCTATCAACCTTATTAAAAGGATAAGGTATAGATACATGCTCTTTCGGATTATCATAAGCTTTTAAAAAATTAGCGACCGTTTTATAAGAATCAAAACCATAAAAATCATCCGCATTAATTACCGCAAATGATCCATCAATAAAATCTTTTGCTGCTAATATAGCATGTACTGTTCCCCATGGTTTTACTCTATTTGCTTGAATATATATATATGATGGGACATTTTCTAATTATTGATAGGCATATTCTACTTTTATTTTACTTTCGAGACGCTTACCGATTGTTCTTTTAAAAATCTCCGCGTTTTCTTTTTTTATTATAAAAACGACTTTTTGAAATCCTGCTTTAATCGCATCATATACCGAATAGTCAATTAAAAAGTTGGCACTTTCATCGACAGGAGTAATTTGCTTTAAGCCACCAAAACGGGAGCCCATACCAGCAGCCATCACAACTAGTGTTAATTCTTTCAATTTATTCACTCTTTCTTATTCTTCTTTGATTATTTTTTAATGTAAATTCTAATTCTTCTAATGCATCTTTAATTGTATCAGATTGAGTTTGTAATACAATTTCATTTTCACTGTTTCCTAAACTAGCTAAAAAAGTATTTCCATCAACACTTTTTATTACACAATAATTATTAGGATTTAGTAGATAATTACTTAATTCGGGAAATTGTTTCTCAAGTTGTTTCTTTGGAATTCGATACATTATACGTTTAAAAAGATAATTGCTTTCATCTTCATCTTGAAGCTTTAAAGTATATATCGTTTCTGATAAATCTTCTTTTTGAAGCTTTTCTAGCCATATACTTTGGTTATATGTATTTTTATATGGATATAAAAGAAAATATTCCAAAGCTAATTCTTTTTGTTTAATTGATTTAGATAATGGTTCTTCATATAAACTGTTTAGCATTCCTTTTTTTTTCAATTCTCTACTAAACTCATCAGAAGGGCAAGAAAATTGATTCAAAAGTTGATCTCCTCTATGAATTATTGCATGACAATTATTTTCATTTTCTATCAATGTTAATTCTAGTGATTGATTTTTTACCAAAGAGCAAAAATTTTTTAGCCCAGTAACTAATAGGTAATAACAACGTGATAAAGATTCAGCTCGGGCATTAATAAGTAGACGTTTTTCTTCTAATATAATTTGCCAATAACCATTTCTTTTTCTTTCGATCAATTCACATTCATTTTCATTATTTAAAAGTCCTGCTACAATAGCTCTTTTCTCTAATTTATTTTTTAATATTAAATCCATTACTCCATTCATGTTATTTTTTTTCATAAAACCCTCCTATAACACTTTTTTTAAACTTTTATGATTTTTCATTAATTTACGAACACCAAAATTTTTAGCAAAGGCAATAGTGACGATTGTTTTATCTACACCTATTACGACACCACGTCCGTAAGTAACGTGATTTACGACATCGCCATTTTGATACTCTACTTCGGTATCACTATACATATCACTTTTGTTCATTATTTTTTCTTCTTTAATGCTATTATTGCTCCTGTCCATTAATTCAGAATCAATTTCTTCAATGAATCGACTTGGTGGATTTGAGGAATCTTTTCCATAGAGCATTCGACGTTTAGCATTGGTTAAATATAATAATTTTCGCGCCCTGGTAATTCCGACATACATTAATCTTCTTTCTTCTTCAATGCCATCACGATCAACTAAAGCATTGGCATGAGGAAATATTCCTTCTTCCATACCCACTAAGAAGACTACATCAAACTCTAGTCCTTTTGCACTATGAATCGTCATTAATGTTACGACATCTTCAAAATCTTTATGTTCCGTTATATCAGCAATCAAACTTATTTCTTCTAGGAAATCTCCTAAATTTACACTTCCCGTTGTTTCTTCAAAAGTAGCGGTTATACTTTTAAATTCCATTAAGTTATCTAAACGTAATTCACTTTCTAAAGATGGGTCGTGTTCCAATTCTTCTTTCATTCCCGATTTTTCTAAAATGACATCAATTAATTCGGTAAGTGATAATGATTCACTTTCTTTTTGAAGTTCTAAAATTAAATTTTTAAATTCTAATTCTTTTCCTTTTTCAATGGCATCAAACATACTGATATTTTTTTCGTTTGCAAGAGCCTCAATATTGGCAATAGTACTGGCTCCAATTTTTCTTTTTGGAACATTGATTACTCTTCGTAGAGATATTT
>JAAWDB010000044.1 GCA_022793555.1 Bacilli bacterium | reverse complement strand
AATCAAAAAAGAAATTGATATGGAGGAATCTTTAAAGAGAAGATTTTACATCTTTCTTCTCCATTGATTTTAGAAAAACAAATACCTTCAATATCATTAAAACAAGGATCTCTATCATTTAAAATAACAGGTATTAATTTAATAAAATTATTCGTTCCAATTCTTTCTTCAAGTTTATCAAAGAATTCTACCACTTTAATAGAATTTGGATTATTTATAATATCTAATATAGAAAATTGTAAATCAGGTAAAATAAATGATAAAATAGATTTGTTATCAGTTTTGATAGCACCTAGAAAATCAAGTTGCCAAACATTGATTCCTGGGTTGGCTTTTGTAAAAGCCAGATAGTCGAGATAAGTATGTCCAGTTCTGTCAATTTTATTATTTTCAGAATAGGCATACTTTTTATTATGTTTTCTTTTTTTGTAGGATACAGCATAGGGTAAATCCATTCTAGTAGTAGTTAAATAACCTTTGTTAATATATCGATATAAAGTAGTAATCGATTTATCAATCATATCTTTATTTTCCATCTTAATTTGATAAATAGACTTATTATTATCAACACCTTGTTTGATTAATTTATCTATTTTTATGAATTCTTCATGGGTAATATCTAATCCTTTTCTAGATACTTTTAAATTGTATTCTGCGTTTTCTTGAGCATGCTTTGCATTATAAATAAATTTGTTATAAGGACAATCTAGATATCTTTTTTTACAGTTGGAACAAACATAAGGCCATCTGCTTAATTTAGGACATACCACTTTTGTATTTTTAATAGGTTCTACGATTTCTCTATTTCTTTTTACTTCTCTTGAAATACCTGTTGGATCTAAGTTTAATAATTCTCCAATTTCTTTTACTTTCATACTATGAGATACTCCAGAAGCTATTGTTTTTCTTTGTTCAAAATTTATATGTTTCCATGTTTTTTTCATTATTCTACATCTCCTTCTTTTTACTACAAGGAAACATAAAATATATTATAATCATACTTATTTCAGTTTTATATCCTAAAACTGACTTCCAAATAAAAATTAACGTAATATGAGAATATTGATTTACACTACTTGACAATATTTTGTTAAATGAATATAATGTAAGTAGTTAATTTTTTAAAAGCAATGACGGGCTTGGCAACCTAACAGCTATATACAAACCAAAGAGAACAAAGTATGGTGGGACAGCGTTATAATAACGCCCATACAAATTTGTTCTCTTTTTGCTTTTATGAGGAGGAGATTTAAGATGGAAAAATTAACAATGGATCAAGTTTCTAATTATTGTAAACAATATGGATTTATTTATCCAGGAAGTGAGATTTATGGTGGATTTGCCAATACTTGGGATTTTGGACCTTTAGGAAGTAGAATGATTAACAATGTTAAGGATTGTTGGAGAAAAAGATTTGTTCAACAAAGAGATAATTCTTATGAAATAGATTGTGGTATTATAATGAATCCTAAAGTTTGGGAAGCTTCTGGCCATGCTAAATCTTTTAATGATCCGCAAGTAGATTGCAAAGAATGTAAAAAGAGATATAGAGCAGACAATCTTATCTCATCAGTTGCTCCAAATGTTAATCCAGATTTAATGACTTATGATGAAATGAATAGTTATATTAAAGAAAATATTAAGTGTCCTAATTGTGGTAAAAGTAATTTTACTGATTTAAGGGAATTTGACTTAATGTTTAAAACATATAGAGGTACAATTAGCGACCAAAAAATGGAAATATATTTAAGACCCGAAACTTGTCAAGGAGAATATATTAATTTTCAAAATGTTTTAAGAACTTCCAGAGAAAAACTGCCTTATACTATTGCTCAAATTGGTAAAAGTTTTAGAAATGAGGTAACACCAGGTAATTTTTTATTTAGAACTATTGAATTTGAACAAATGGAATTACAAACCTTTTGTAAACCTGGAGAAGATGAAGCAATATTTAATTTTAATAAGGAACAATCAATGAAATTCTTAACTGATTTAGGAGTAAATCCAGAAAATTTAAGATTCAAAGACCATGACAAATTAGTTTTCTATGCAAGTGCAGCAACAGATATTCAATATAATTTCCCAACAGGTTGGGATGAACTTTGGGGAATCCATAATAGAACGAATTATGATTTAACACAGCATTCGAAATTTTCTGGTAAAGATTTAAGTTATTTAGATCCTGAAACTAATGAGAAATACATACCATATATTTTAGAAACTGCCGCAGGTGTAGGAAGAATGATGCTTGTATTCTTATGTGATGCATTAAAAAAAGAGACTTTAGATGATGGAAGTGTTAGAGATGTGTTAAAACTTCATCCAGCGTTAGCTCCATATAAAGTTGCTATATTACCATTAATTAAAAAGATTCATTCTGATAAGGCTAAAGAAGTTTATAATAAATTAAATAATTATTTTATGTGTACTATGGATGATTCATCATCTATCGGTAAGAGATATAGAAGACAAGATGCAATTGGTACTCCATTTTGTATTACTATTGATGATACTACATTAGAAAATAATAAGGTTACTATTAGAGATAGAGATACTATGGAACAAATTACTATGAATATTGATGATATTCCTTATTATGTAATTGAAAAAACTATGTTTTAAGTATTTATAAAATAGAATTTTTGTGATATATTATAGTTAGTTAAGTTTATTACTAACTATTTCTTTTGCTCAAAGAGTTGTTGTACTTCTCTCTCGGGCACCAGATTGATATCAAGCTGAACTTTTATAGTTATCGCTTAATGATAAAAATCAATTCTAAAAATGGAGTTGATTTTTTTGATATGTAAAAGAAAGTAAGGAGATACTTTAATGGTTGATATTTTTAAACAATGAATTGAAATAGAAACAGCTTCGAAAAATAAAATCGAATTTATTTGTAGTTTTTGTAATACTACTCTAACAATTCATAATGGAAGTTTTAGAACAATAGAACATATTAATATCTCTTTCTTTAATTATGAACCAAATTTACAAAAGAAAATTTAAAGATTTTATGGTCGTAATTATGACCATGTTTTGAAGAAAAATCTTGATGAAAATGTAGATGTTTTTATTATAGAAAAATTTAGGACTAATTGTTTAAAAAAATCGCCAATTTTAGTATAATCTATATGGAAATGGAGGTATTTCAATGAAGTTTTATGTTGGATCAGGAATGAAAAATTGTGAATTAGTAGATCACTATGCAAGTTTGTTAAAAGAAAATGGTTGGGAACAAACTCACGATTGGGTAAAAAATATTAGCGATGATATATCTAAAGATGATATGATAAAATATGCAAGTTTAGAATCACAGGGAATTGTTGATGCTGATGCTGTTATTATACTATTGCCAGGAGGAAGAGGAGCGCATATTGAACTTGGAATGGCAATGGCACTTAATAAAAAAATATTTTTATGTTCTACTACAAAAGAAGAATTTAGCATTGAAAATACTGTTGCTTTTTATGAATTACCAAAAATTATTCAACTAGTTGGAAATGTTGATGAGAATGTGAAGAAGATACTTGAACTACAATAGGAGATTTAGATGAAGAAAGTAGTAATTGCTGGAAGTGCAAAACTTCAAAAAGAAGTAAATAAATGGATAAATATTTTTGAAAATGAGAATTATAAAATATTCGACTATCCAAAATCAATTGAAGAATCAAAATTTATGGAATTATACCCAAATATACATACTGAATTTTTAGAAAATATTACTAAAACAGATATGTTGTTTCTAATGAATGAAGATAAAAATGGTATAGAGGGATATATCGGATACGAAGCATACGCTGAATTGCTTTTTGGATTATCACAAAAATTGATTTATAATAAAAATATAGAATTAGTAATTTTTAAAATGCCAGGTACTAATGTTGGATGTTATGAAGAAATTAATTTATGGTTAAAACTTGGGTGGATAAAGTTATATGAGGAGTAAAAATAATGAATTTAAGAGAACAAATAGAAAGTTATGTGCCTTTTGATGAGCCAGAAGAAAATATTAAAGAATATATGTTAAAATGGATTGATACATTTAATGATGTATTAACTAGAGAAAATGAATTTGGTCATTTTGCTTCTTCTGCCTTTGTTGTTAATGAAGACAGAACAAAAATGCTTGTTGTATATCATAACATATATGATGCTTGGATTTTTCCTGGTGGTCATGCTGATGGGGAAGAAAATCTATTATCTGTTGCAGTTCGTGAAGTTGAAGAAGAAACAGGTTTAAAAGCAAAAATATTGGATGATCAAATTTATGCAATATCTGCTTCTCCGATCGTAGGTCATATAAAAAAAGGTAAATATGTACCAGCACATACCCATTTAGATGTTGTATATTTATTAGAAGCTGATGATAAACAACCATTAGCATTCAGAGAAGATGAGAGTAAAGGAGTTAAATGGATAACTCTAGAAGAAGCAGTAGGAGATAGTATTGTTGATTTTATAAAACCAGTTCATAAAAGGTTAATAAAAAAACTTCATTCAAAAACGTCTAATAATTAACGGTAAACTCTTTTTTCAACAGTTATTATTTAATTTGAAACATACTAATTTAAAGTCCTAACGATAAAGTTATATCTAGCTTATCATGGATTTTTTCTTGTGTTAATTGTGTACCAATAGTTAATGAATAAAGAAGGAAGGTTTTATCATTGAATAAAAAGAAATACATTGAATATGCAAAAAAAATATTTGAAGGAAAAGCATTAGAATTAGTTTTGAATAATATTGAATTATTTTATCAAGATGTGATAATTAGAAAAAATAAATACTGCATTGGAAGTGACGTTAAATTAAAAAAAGGAACTTTTTTACATGGAATTTCAGGCTTATTAGATGATTTTGATTGGGTTATAGATAATGGTTTTATAGGAAATGATTTTACTGGAACTAGTCAAGGGAAAAATAAAATTAAGCATAGTATAGGGATGTGGAATATAAAGGAAGATTGTTTACTCGGCGACTATATAAAAAATTATAGTGGTTTTACAATTTCATACTCTATTGGAAGAGGACCAGGGTCTAAACATATTTCTAAATTAATACCATATCACGAGTTTGATAAGATTACAGAAGAAATAAATAACAATGAAGAAATATGGACATATTGGGGTGACCAAACAAAAGAAGTAAGATTTATGCCAAGTTTAGTATCAAATAAAAGGCAAATAGCGTTTATCTTCAATATGGAGAGCGATTATGCTAAACAAATGATTGAAGCAGATGTATGGAATACGAGTTTAGATGGTGAAATATTAAAAGAATTTTTAGATTATAGATATTACGAGAAATTTTTAGAAGAAAGATTCAATCGTGATGCTAGCACAACTGATAGAGAAAGTGCAATTATGTTTGGATTACCATCAAAATTAATCGAAGGAGTATTGGTAGGAAGAAAAGTTGAAAATGATATAAAAACATTAAATTATATAAAAACAAAATTACCTGAGTGTTATATTTGTAATTTAGAAGGAAAAGTAATACTTGAATAATGTATATAAGTGAAAGTTTATATACTTTTTATTTGAGTTAGTTTAAGAACATTTCTCACTTTTAAGAGTGTGAACTGATGAACAGGTTTGCGAGGGTTTTAGTTTACCATAAGAGTTAGAAGTGGTTTTGATAAATATATAAGTGTTAATGGAAATCAAGCTGGTGCTCAAGCATATCTAGGGTTAAGGAAAAATAAATATGAAGATAATGAAATCTATTACGTCACTTTATACTTATGGATTAAAAGTTGCTTTACATGACTTATTTTATGATTTTCATTCATTAATGAATAATGAAATAATGTTTTTGCATTTACCTAAATATATTTGTGATAAAAATTTTGAATTATGTCTGGAGGTTTAAACAAATAGTATATTTATATAATATAAAAAAAGATTTTATCATAAGAATTATGTTAAGATGAATACAGATAAGTTTTGTAAAAAAGAATATTGTTAATATATTTTTCTTTTAAAAAAATGGTAAAACTTTTTTTAAAATGTTATACTATGTTTTAATTTTTAGAGGTGAATTTAATGTTATTAGATAATCGTTATAATAATAAAAAATCTGAATTATCCAAATTAGTCTCTTTTGCTTATGATTTATATGAAGATAAATTAAATTATTTTAATTCTTCGGGTGATTTATTTCCGAGAAGTTATAATTATGATAATGTTAGTTATGATTCTTTTCGCATTCCAGAGGGTATTGTTTGGGGTAACAGAGGATATTCAAGTCATTCATGTAGTTCAGTTTTCACTGAACTTGGCTTGACGGTTGGGCAGATTGTCAATGGAAAATTATTGTTTGATTATGCTATAGAATTTAATATAGATAATGAAGATCGAAATTTAATGATTTATTTGCTAGATTATAATAGAGAAGAAGAGGATAGACCTGAATTATTTCTTAGTTCTTCTGACTTTACTGACTTAAATGAAGATGAACGTATTAATATTTTCGTTCGATCTATGGTCATTTTAGGATTTAAAGAGGAAGACGTAAAAAAAGTACTTAAAGGTACTATGACAGCGAGAGAGGCTTATATTAATATTGCTCCTGATGATAAAAAGTATCGACAGTGGGTAAATTATGAAAGATCATATTTTGAATTTGATAGAAATGTTGCTGTTAAAGGACGCTTTTCTAATGTGTTCTTTATTGATGATTTCCCTTTTCCTTTTGATGGAGAAGTAGTTATTGATTGTAATGGTGCTGTAACTAGTTGTATTAAATTAGGAAATAATAATAGAAAAGTTAGATTAATTCATGTAAATCAAAATAAGGATAGTATTCGTTTTGCAGATATAAGAAATGCTATTATTGATGAGGTCATCGATTTAAGTAAAGTGGATGCAACTGGAACTAGATTTGGCCATCAAAAGGTATGTAATATAGATAATTCTATTGCAGATATTAAAGATATGGATTTAACTCTTGCTTGTGATATTAATGGAAATGCTTTTAAAACGAATGAAGTGGGAAAGGTAATTTTAAATGAATTTGGGAAACCACTTATTAATCGTTTTATACAGGAAGATGAAAATAGATTAGATTTAAAAGTTTTAGCGAATGTTGATACAGAGGCAATGATAGAACAAGCGTTAAATACGAATCGTG
Source organism: Bacilli bacterium (assembly GCA_022793555.1). GTDB lineage: Bacteria > Bacillota_I > Bacilli_A > RF39 > UBA660 > MGBC162267. Next base: position 4,210 of record JAAWDB010000044.1, on the reverse strand, counting down.
ATGGGATTGGATTAATTCGGACTGAAACTTTGTTTTATACTAGAGAGAAATTAGAAAAATATAGACTTTTGTTTTTGTCGCATGATTATGATATAGATGATGATGGCAGTTTAAAAAAATTGTTAGAAAATTTTAAGCAAGAGCAACAAAGTTTTTTAGAAACCATTTTTAGTCATATGAAAGATGATTTTATTACGGTGAGATTATTTGATTTTCGGTTACAAGATGTTTTAAGATATTCTAAAAAAACAATGGCTGAGTTAGAAAGAGAGTATTTTTTAGATATTCCAGAATCACGAGGTGAAAAGTATTTTGAATATCGTCACTCTAAATTATTAAAAGCACAAATAGAAGCTATTTTGGAAGCTTGTTGTAAGACAGGAAGAAAGATTAATATTTTGGTTCCTTATATAGATTCGCCAGATTCTTTAAATTATATTAAAGAAACGATTGCAAATATAAATGTTTCTTATCACATTGATTATCGTTTTGGGGCTATGATAGAAAATACATCTTCTGTATCTCAGTGTGATCGGATTTCCAAACAAGTTGATTTTATTTCTTTTGGGCTAAATGATTTAACAGAAAGTGTTACCCAAAAATCAAGAAATACAGGTGATAATGATTTCTTTTATTTGATGTTAAATATTTGATTACTGAAGCAATTTATAGAGCAAAGGTAGGAAATAACAATATTGTAATAGGGGCTTGTGGAGAGCATACGAATTATATAGAAAATTTAGAATTTTTAAATTCTGTTGGGATGCAATATATAAGCGTTTCTCCATCTATCATTCCTTTACTTCAAGACCGTTTAAATGAAATTGAGCATGGAAGAACTTTAAAAAGAGAATTTGATTTTGATTGATTTTTTCTCCTTTTTAATAAATGTTTGAGAACTAAAATTTAGTTCTTTTTCTTTACATGAAAAGTATTATTTTTTATAATATGGATGTTATATAACAATCGTTAAAAAGGAGAAACTATGCCACCAATTAAGAAAATGTGAAAGGCATTAGTGATAAACAAAGTATGGAATTAACATTTTTTATTTGAAGAACAAAAAAATTTCATGTTAATGTTTGGGTTTTTATGTATGGTCTTGCTACACTGAAGCTATGGGTAGAATTAAGGTTAGTGATGAAGAGATAAATTGTTATATGAAATGATCATTGGAAGAAAGTAGGAAATAAATGAAAAAAGTAATTGAAGTTAATCATTTAACGAAAGAATATAAAAAATTAAAAGCGATCGATGATTTATCTTTTGAGGTTTTACAAGGAGAAATTTTAGGACTTTTAGGTCCAAATGGAAGTGGAAAATCAACCACGATAAATTGTTTGTTGTCTTTATTAAATTTTCAAGAAGGAAGCATTAAAATTTGGGACAAAGAAATGAAACCAGATGCTTATGAAATCAAGAAGAAAATCGGTGTTATTTTTCAAGAAGTTGCTGTGTTTGAAGAGTTGAATGTCTATGATAATATTGATTATTTTTGTGGACTTTATATTGATGATAAAATAAAGCGTAAAAGCTATGTAGAGGAAGCCGTTTCATTTGTAGGTCTTCAAGATTTTCAGAAGTTTTATCCCAAACAATTATCGGGAGGTCTTTTAAGACGATTAAATATTGCTTGTGGGATTGCTCATAAACCAGAGCTTATTTTCTTTGATGAACCGACCGTTGCTGTGGACCCTCAAAGTAGAAACAGTATTTTAGATGGAATTAAACGGTTAAGAGAAAATGGTGCCACTATTGTTTATACGACACATTATATGGAAGAAGTGGAAATTTTATGTGATCGCATCATTATTTTGGATAAGGGTCGTATTTTGGCACAAGGAACAAGTGATGAGTTAAAGGAATTAGCGAAAATTGAAGAAAAAATTACGGTAGAAGTTAGTGATTTTTCTGAAAAATTGCTTTCTGAGATACAAGGTTTTAAAAATGTCTTACAAGCTACATATCAAGATAATCGTTGTGTCATTCTTTATAAAAAGGGTAAAAATAATTTAGAAGAACTTATTGATTATTTGAAAAGTCATCGGGTTACTTATCATAAGATTTTTTCGGAACGTCCGACCCTTAATGATGTTTTCTTAGAACTTACAGGAAAGGAATTAAGAGACTGATGTTTTGGCATAATTTTAAATATTCTTGGAAAGTATTATTTCGTAATCGGGTATTACTTTTTTGGACATTTCTTTTTCCTATATTGTTAGGTACTTTTTTCTATATGGCATTTTCGAATATTGAAAAGAAAGAAACACTTGATATTATTCCAATTGCCGTTGTAAATAATGAAGATTATGAACAAAATGTTGTAATGAAAGAAGCGCTTATGCGTTTAAGCGAAGAAGGAGAAAATCAATTGTTTCAATTAACGCATAGTAATGAAGCAACTGCTCAATTAGATCTTCAAAATAATGAAATATCCGGGTATTTGCTATTTCAGGGCGATGATGTTCATGTTGTGGTAGCAAAAAGTGGGATTGATGGAACAATACTGCGGTTTGTTATTGATGAGATTAATGGGCAGAAAAAGATGATTGAGAATTTGGTTGGTCAAAAGGTAACCGAAGAAATTCAAAATGGAAGAGAAGTAGATATCGATTTTATTGTAGAAGAAGTAAAGCAAATGATTCTAAATAGTTCGGTAAATATTAAAAATGTAAGTTCTACAAACATGAGTTATACTATGATTGAGTATTATACATTAATTGCAATGGCTTGCCTTTATAGTAGTATGATTTCAATGTTTATTACGAATTATAAATTGGCAAATATGAAGACAGTAGGAAAACGAATTGTTGTGTCTCCATCTCATAAAGTCCATGGTTTATTTGGTAGTTTAGTTGCCAGTTATTTCGTCGGGGCAATTGGTTTAGCATTATTATTTTTGTATACTCTTTTTGTTTTAGGCGTGGATTATGGTAATCGTTTATGGCTGGTAATTTTCTTAGCAAGTATTGGGTTATTTGCTGGTCAAATGCTTGGAATGGTTGTTTCTGTGCTTATTAAAGCGAATGAAAATACAAAGACTGGTGTATTAGTTGCTTTATCAATGTTTGGTAGTTTTTTGTCGGGAATGATGGGAATTACTATGAAGTATGTGATTGATACCCATGCTCCGATTCTAAATTTAATTAATCCCGTGGCGATGATTACCGATGGTCTTTATTCCCTCTATTATTATGATACTTTGACGAGATTTTGGTTTGATGTAAGTGGTTTAGTTATATTTTCTTTCGTCATGATTATGATTTCATTTCGTGGTTTAAGGAGGCAGAAATATGATAGTATTTAAGACTTTTTGGAAAGTTGTTAAAAAGTATAAAGGGATGATTTTTCTTTATACGGCTTTGCTTTTATTATTTGGTGGATTAAATACGAAAAGTAATGATACAAGCTTAAATTTCGTTGATAGTAAACCCGATGTTATGATTGTTAATGAAGATGTTGATGGGAAAATTACGAAAAATTTGGTTGATTATTTAAAAAATCATACGAATGTCGTAGAAGAAAAAAAGACCGAAGAAGAAATTTTAGATGCGATTTTTTATCGTGAAGTGAATTATGTCATATATATTCCCAAAAATTATGGAAGTGATGTCATGAATCAAAATGATCCTAGTGTAACGATAAGATCAACGGGAGATTATCAAGCATCTCTTGCTTCCATGTTATTAGAAAGATATTTGAAAACGCAAGATGTTTTTGTAAAGAATGATATGAGTGAGGAAGAAATTATTAAAAGTGTTAATGAAGTTCTTCAAACACAGGTGGAGGTATCTATTACTTCCCAGTTAGATGCAAATGAATTAAATCAAGTAACACAGTATTTTAATTTTGCAAGTTACACTTTAATGGCGGTAGTAATTTTTATTGTTTGTTTGGTGCTATCAAGTTTTCATGAATCTAAAGTATCCAGAAGAATTCAAGTAAGCAAAATGGATTATCGAAAACATAATTCTTTCATCATACTTGCAAGTTCTTTTTATACGATGATGGTATTTGTTCTTTTTGGGGTTTTGGGGTTTGTTCTTTTTGGTCATACTTTATTAAGTTACCGAGGCCTTTTATATTTATTTAATGCTTTTTTGTTTCTTTTTGTCTCTTTAACACTTGCTGTTTTAATTTCTAATCTAGTCCATAATAAAGAAGCAGTTAGTGGTATTGTTAATGTTGTTGCTTTGGGGTCTGCGTTTTT
>JAAWDB010000043.1 GCA_022793555.1 Bacilli bacterium | reverse complement strand
CTCATTGCAATGATAGGAATTGGTCCTTGGCTAAAAAATAATATAAAAAAATTACAGAAAGGAAAGTGGAAAAAAGGCTTAGAATTTGGCGAAGTTATTTTTTATTTAAGTGTTTTAATCTTTGCCCTTGCAAGTATTGTCTCAAGTACTTATCATCCTTTTATCTACTTTAGATTTTAAAATGAAAGATAAAATAATTAGCATAGGTTTTCTTCTCCTTATTTTTAGTCTTGGTATCATCCAAATATTCACAAAAGATCAAGAAGTATCTCAGATAGAACGTCGAAAATTAGTTACAATCGAAGAGGTAAAAGAGGACTTTACCGCTACATTAGATAGCTACCTAAGTGATCAAATTCCATTTCGAAATACTTTTTTAAAACTGAATCAAATTTGGAATCGAGAGATTTTAGGAAATAAAGAGCATAATAATACGTATAAAAAGAAAGATTTTTTAATTGAGAAATTATATCCTCTTAATGAGAAAAGTAAAAACAACTTTATTAATCAAATAAATAAAATAAGTCAAAAATACTTAAAAGAAAACCACAGTTTTATAGCGATAATTCCCGATAAAAGTTATTTTCTAGAAAATTCATTCACTTTAAAACTTAATTATCAAAAACTCTATCAAGAATTAAAAGATAACATTAATTTAAATTGGCTTTCTCTTGAGCAAACCTTTACATTAAAAGATTATTTTAAAACGGATATTCATTTAAAACAAGAAGCTTACTTTAAAATAATTGAAACACTAAAGCAAAGTTTTGAACTGGAAGATGTAAAAACTACTTATATTCCAAAATCGCTCGCAAACTTTAAAGGGACATCTTTTTATAAACTACCATTTAATAATGAGGAAGAACTTACTTTTTTTGAAAGTCCTGCTACGAAAAACGCAATTGTAAAACACTTAGAATACCAAGATGACTTAGTATATGACCTAGAAAAACAAAAGAGTAGTGACATGTATAACATATTCCTAAGTGGGCCGAGTAGTTTAATAGAAATAATAAATCCAGATTCCTTAAACCAAAACGAACTAATCATTTTTCGTGATTCTTTTGCGAGCAGTTTAGCTCCATTGTTAATCCCTTACTACCACAAAATCACCTTAATCGACTTAAGATATATCCAAATGGATTATGTTGCAAATTTAGTAGACTTTACCAATAAAGATGTGTTATTTTTATACAGTACATTAATGGTAAATAATAGCTTTATATTAAAAGCATAAAATAATCAAATTTCATGGAGGTGGGAACATGCGTTTTCAAAAATAAGTTTGGCATAATAAGAATTTATGCCACCAATAGAAAGGCATAAAATATGTTTGAAGCAAAAAAAATTAGTATTGTAATAAACGATAAATATTACATCAAAGATTTAACGTTTTCCTTAAATAAAGGAGACAAATTAGCAATAATTGGGGAAGAAGGCAACGGAAAATCAACACTTTTAAAATGTTTATTAGGAATTTGTGATTATGCTACAATAACTGGTAATATAAATACATTAAATAATAAAATTGGCTACCTTGCCCAACAACTTCCAAATTCAAAAGAAAAAGTATTAAATTACTTATTCAAAAATGATGAAGATTATTATAATAAAATAAATAATCTATATAAATACTTAAAACAATTAAAAATTAAAGATTCGATTTTAGACCAAGACATTTCATCGTTATCTGGTGGGGAAAAGGTAAAAATAAATATTCTCAAGTTATTAATAGAAGATTGTGACTTATTCTTTTTAGACGAACCAACCAATGACTTAGATATCGATTCCTTAGAATGGTTAGAAAACTTCATTCAAAAATGCGAAAAACCAATTCTTTATGTATCCCATGATGAAACACTTTTATCCAAAACTGCCAACATGATTTTACACATCGAGCAACGAAAGAAAAAAAGTGAATGTGTTTGGACCTTAGAAAAAATGGATTACGACACGTATGTAAAAACAAGAATCAAAAAATTAGAAACTCAAACGCAAATTGCGGGAAACGAGCATCGAGAATTTGTTAAAAAAGAATTAAAATTAAATCAAATCAAGCAAAAAGTCGAATATCAATTAAACACTATATCTAGAAGTAATCCCCGTGGAGCAAAAATGTTAAAGAAAAAAATGCATAGTATAAAATCGCAAGAAAGAAAGCTAGATCAAACCATAAGAACGGAAGAACCAGGTGTTGAAGAAAAGATTCATTTCTTTTTTGAGAATAGTAGTATTCCAAAACAAAAAGTCATCCTAAATAAAAAGATTTCAGAGCTAAAAGCCGGAAATCAAGTGTTATCTCGAAATATTGAATTAAATATTAGTGGACCAACCCATCTTTGTATCGTTGGTAAAAATGGTGTAGGGAAATCTACTCTTTTAAAAGAAATCGTAAAAGATTTAAAAAACCGTCCTGACATAAAAGTAGGTTATATGCCACAAAACTACGAAGATGTCTTAAATCCAGAAGAAAGTGCTATTGATTTTATTACGTCTAATAGTAAAGTAGATAGTACTAAAAGCCGGCAATATTTAGGAAATATGAATTTTGCCAAAGAAGAAATGACGACGAAAATTAAAAATTTAAGTAATGGCACAAAAGCCAAATTATTATTAATTAAATTTGTTTTAGAAGAATGTAACGTTCTCATCCTTGATGAGCCAACTAGAAATGTCAGTCCTTTATCCAATCCT
>JAAWDB010000042.1 GCA_022793555.1 Bacilli bacterium | reverse complement strand
TGCTTTTGTTTAAATTATATTAAATGGTGCGCTTGAGATTTCAATTAAAAAAAATGAATCGCTAAGATTCATTTTTTCTTTTTGAAAACAAAACATTTACTTAAAATGTAATTTGCCACAATGACAATCATTTGAGATAGTAATTTTATTATTTTATCGTTAAAGTGAAAGATTGAAACTCCAAAAAACATCAATAGCATATCCGCAAAAAGCGTTAGAAGTCTTGAACCAACAAAGCTTGTAAATTCTTTAGTTACTTCCCTACTCTTACTTTGAAAGACAAATTTACGATTGGTAATATAGGCAAATAATACGGAACCAATCCATGAAACGATATTAGCTATTTGTAATTCCCATGTATTTTCAGGATTTAATATCGTATAAACTAAAGCATAATAAATTGCTAAGCTTACTATTGTTGTTAAAACTCCTATCACTAAGTAATTGATTATTTCTTGGTATTTTTTATATTGTTTGAATATCATATTTATCACTGTAATTAATATACCATACTTTAAAGAAGAAATAAATAATTCCAGATCAAGGTGAATTTTTCTAGAAAGTAAAAGATAATCCATAACGAGGAAACAAGAAAAGGTCCAAAGGGAACTTCATGTCCTTCTTTTAAAAATAAACATAAAATGGCATATGGAAGAGCTAAAAAAGTGGCAAAGATAAAAGAGAAAAGGCCCATTTTATATCCTAAAGTCATTCCGATGATAAACGATAATTTGATATCTCCTCCACCTAATGCTTCTCTTTTAAATAAAAATGATCCTAATTTTCCGATAAGAAAAAATGTTCCAAACATCATTAGGCCATGGAATAAACTTTCTAATGAAGGAAAAAAGCCTTTTGTTAGCCAAGAAATTAGAAAAATTAATACTATGCTAATTAAAAGAGGCGAATCTAAAATAATCATGTATTTCATATCACTAATAAAAATGATGGTTACTAAACTTGATAAGATAATGCTTATAAAAAATGAAGATTGGAAACCAAATTTTACATAGGAAATTAGAAATAAAAAACCAGTTCCTACTTCTGATAAAAGATAAGTAATTGGAAGGTGATGATGACATTTAAGGCATTTTCCACGTTGACAAAGATAAGAAAAAATAGGAATTAATTCATACCATTTTAGAGGATGATTACAGTATTCGCAATGTGACCCTGGCGCAAGTAAAGATTCATTTTTGGGTAATCTTGTGGCTACAACGGCATAAAAGGAACCCAAAACGGCTCCTATCAAAAAAACGTAAATACTCCACATCATATTCATAAAAAACTCCCCTATCCAATTTGATTCATAAGATTAAACATTGGAACGATTACAGCTAAGATGATGATACCAACAATTACTGCTAAAAAGGTAATTAAAACTGGTTCGATAAAAGCTTTTAAACTACTAATTGTACTGCGATGCATTTCTTGGTAGTAGCTACTTACTTTGCTCATCATTTCAGCAAGTTGCCCTGTTGATTCTCCTGTAACAATCATATAATAAGCTACTTCTGGAACGGCCCATTGATCTTTAAAGGCTTCACTAATTTTTTCACCTTTTACAATATTATTGATGGTGTTATACATAATTTCTTTATAGATTTCGTTATTCGTAATACGACTTAAAATGTCAATACTTTCAGTAATATATACATTATTACGTAATAATGAAGAGAAAGTTTTGGCAAAAACAGCCATTTCATTATACATGATGATTTTTCCAAAAACAGGAAGACGCATGGCAAATTCTTGCATACTTTTTCGGAAAGCTTTAACTTTTTGATAGCTAAAAACTAAAACCACAGCAGTAAGAACTAGGAAAATAACCATACTCATAATATTTTTTTGAAGAAATTGACTAGCATTAATAATAAATTTTGTTATACCTGTAATCGTGACATCTGAATCTTCATAAATTTTAACAAACTCTGGAATAACCCAAACCATAATAAATGTAATAACGGCAACAGAAAATAATAGTATGACACTTGGATATGTTATAGCACTAATCATTTGTTTATGCGTTTTATCAATCTCATCATAATAATTTGCCATATCAGTTAAAGTTTCTTCTAGCTCTCCTGTTGCTTCTGCGGCTTTAATCATATTAATTAAAAGAGGTGGAAACATCGTTCCTTGCTTTTCTAGAGCACTTGAGAAAGATTCCCCCATAGTAAGTTCATAAATAATCGATTGAAAAGCTCGTTTGTAATATTTATTTTTTCCCATTTGATTGTTTAAAATCTTTATGGATTCGGTTAAGGTTATTCCGCTTTTGATGTAAGTTGAAAGTTGAGTCAGCCAGAATAAAAGATCTTTGGTTTTCATTTTTACGGCAAAAAGACTTGTTGAACCATATAAGAATTCTGTCCATTCATTAGATTCGATTTTATAAACTTCATAACCTTCTTGAATTAAAAAAGTATTAACATCAAGTTTGCTATAGCCATTTATGGTTCCTACTTCTAATTTTCCATTCGGATGCTTAGCTGTAAATTTATAAACTTTAGTCTTTTTGGAGCGTACTGCGCCTTCACCTTTTAACTCTTCTTGTAAAAGCGCTTTTTGCATTTCTAATTTTGCTATTTTTTTCTTCATGTAGGAAGAATTTTTTAATAAATCTCCTAAATCAGCATTTAAAATATTTGATTTTTTTTTCTTTTGTTGTTCTAAATTTGGATTTTCTTTACCTGTTTCTACAATATTTTTGGTTTTTTGATAAGCATGATCTACTCCACCACTGATTGCATTATAAAGGTTTCTTAGTAGATCAAAAGTACAAAACTTGAATCCTCGGAAAGCAAATTGTATTATCATTATAAAATATTCAAAAATGGTTTTGAAAGTAATAAATAATCCTAAGGATGGCATTTTAAATGGATTTTTAGAACCAGAATGAGGATTTTGATTAGGTAGTGGTTGTGAATTCATTCTATCCCTCCTTATTCTTTACGTTATTACGATTATATCACAAAGTGAATTTTGATACTAGATTATTTTTCTTTTTTGTTTTAGAATTTTTTGGCTGATTTAACATATATTATGGTAGGATGTGATACGATGTTTGGAGCAGAAACAATATCTAAAGGGCTAACTCTTCCCAAAGTTTTAGCAGGAATTAATAAGACTTTATCTATTGCTAACCAAGTAATTCCCATCTATCAACAAGCTAAACCTATGATTCAAAACGCTAAAAGTGCTTTTCAAATTATGAAAGAATTTGGTGGCAGTAGTAAAAAAACGGGAGATACGAACGCAAGTAAAAAGAAAGTGATTACTACATCATCTGAAACTCCTACAAAAACAAAAAAAGTGAGTTCTTCCTCACCTGTTTTAACAGAAAATAGTCCTGTTTTCTTTATTTAATTGGCTAAATATTTTTGTAATGTTTTTAGCCTTTTTTTTATTTGTCTTCTTTTTTTCCACTTTATTTTAGGAATTAGATTTAGTAAACTTCTATCTTTTTCATACCAATCTTGGTAATAATTTTGATTATCTTTTTGATATAAGCCAAATTCAATTTGTTCTTTGGTTAATTTGCTAAAACCTTTTTGCCAAAGCATAACGGTGTAATAATGGTTTCTTTCATAAACAATTTGCTCATTTTTTAATTGATATCCTAATTGATTTACATAAGCTCTTATTTTGGGAAGATCATTGTTAGATTGTAAAACCAATTTGGTGATACTTTGCATTTTTTTGCTATCACTTAAGATATGAATTATAGTACTGGCACCCATTCCGGCAATTACTAGGGTATCATATTCTTTTGTATCTAATGACTTTAACCCATCGCTTAATTGACAAGAGATGTTAGTGCTATAATTGCTATTTTCAATATTTTTTTTAGCGATATCTAGCGCTTTAGAATGAATATCTGTAGCTAAGATTTTGGATGCACCCCTACTCGCCATTTCTATGGATACGTAAGCATGATCACAGCCAATATCAATAATTTTATCTAATGTATCAAGAAACGAGCAAACGGTTTCTAATCTTTTTTGTTTCATTAATCGGTTAAGAAGTCTTTCAGCTTTTTAGCACGTGATGGATGACGCAATTTTCTTAATGCTTTAGCTTCGATTTGACGAATACGTTCTCTTGTAACATTAAATTTTTTTCCTACTTCCTCTAGTGTGTGACTGGTTCCATCAATTAATCCAAAACGAAGTTCTAACACCTCTTGTTCTCTTTCTTGTAAAGTTTCTAAAACTGCTTTAATTTCTTCTTTTAATATTTCATTTGTGGCATATTCTTCTGGAGTCATGGCGTTAATATCTTTTACAAAATCTCCTAAATGTGAATCATCTTCTTCACCAATTGGAGTTTCTAAGGATACAGGATCTTGACTGATTTTAATTACTTCACGAACTTTTTCTACAGTAATTCCCATTTTTTTAGCAATTTCTTCTTCTGATGGTTCTCTATTTAGTTCAAGTGTTAATTGTCTTTGAATACGAGCCATTTTATTAATTGTTTCTACCATATGTACTGGAACACGAATTGTTCTTGCTTGATCAGCTAGAGCTCTTGTAATCGCTTGACGAATCCACCATGTGGCATAAGTAGAAAACTTATATCCTTTGTCATAATCAAATTTGTCAACGGCTTTCATTAAACCAATATTTCCCTCTTGAATTAAATCTAAGAATAGTAATCCTCTTCCTACATAACGTTTCGCAATACTAACTACTAAACGAAGATTGGATTCAGCAAGACGATTTTTGGCTTCTTCTTCTTCATTGGCTACACGTACAGACAATGCTAATTCTTCTTCGGCACTCAATAGTGGAATACGACCTATTTCTTTTAAATACATCCGAACTGGATCATTAATATTGACGTCTTTAGTTATTTCACTATCATTTAAAATTACAGGTTCTTCGGCATTTTTTAAACCATTTCCTGCCCCATCATCTTCAGATACTACTTCAATGTTATTTTCCATTAGGGCATTATAAAGTTCATCTAATGAATCATTGTCAACGTCTAATCCTTTTAGCGCTGTTGCAAGTTCTTCAAAAGTAATTGCACCCTTTTCTTTTCCTTTTTGAATTAATTCTTCTTTGCGCTCTTCAAATGTTTTAACTTCTACTAATTTTGCCACTTTTTTCTTTGGAGCACGTTCTAGAATTTCAATATTACTTTTATTTAAGCTATCTAAAACTTCTTTGATGTCGGCTTCATCAAGACTCATTAATTCTTGTTGTTCTTTTAAATCGGCAATGATGATATAACCTTGTTCTTTTTTTAATTCCATTAAATTTTTAACTACTGTACTATTCTTTTTCTTCATTCTCTACACTTCTTTCTTTAATGCTTGGATTTTCATAGCTATGTTCATTTTTTTATTGCTATCTAGCTCCAATTTTAATTTTTGCTTCAATTCTTTTATTTCTTGTTCTTGCATCATTTTTTTTACTGACATTATATATTCTTCCATAATTTGCTCATCCATATTCTCATCTTTGATACTTTCGATGATTTCATAAATTTCTTTTTTTAACTTACTTCTTTCAGCATAAGTCATAAAATCTGCAATATTAATGGTTTTGTGTAATTCATAATAAGCCATGATTTCACTAGCAACACCACGATATGTTACATCATTTAGAAATCCTAATTTACTTTTATACATTAAAATATATTTTCCATCATTCATCATAAAGTACAAAATATGATTAACACCATCTATAAATTTTACTTTATGGGCAGGCTTTTCTTTTTTTTCAGGTATTTTTAGTGGTGGTGTTTCATGATCTTTTAATTTTGCTAATTCATCTTTTAGCATCGATAGGGATAAACCATAGTCATCACTAAGTTTTTTTAATGTAATTTCTTTTAAAATTAAATCATTATTTTCTTTAATACTATTTAGGACTTCTTTAATATAATTTGCTAATTCTTCACTATCTTGGAGATTTTTATTTTGTTTATAAAAAGATAGCTTAAATTCTAAAAACGATATGGCATTTTTTATATTTTCGTTCATAGCTTCAACGCCATTAGTGATGATATATTCATCTGGATCTTTTTTTCCACTTAATCGTACAACAAAAACGGAAAGGCCTTCTTTTTCTAAAAGAGTTCCAACTTGAAATGTGGCAATATTTCCCGCATTATCATTGTCCAACATGAGGATTATGGGTACTCTTAATTTTTTTATTTCGTTTATTTGATTAGCGGTTAAACTTGTTCCCATTAGTGCTATCGTATTTTTAATACCATTAGCATACATACGAATAGCATCCATGTTTCCTTCAACAATAATTAATTTTTTAGCAAGCCTTACTGCATCTTTAGCGCGATGATAATTAAATAAAATATTGCCTTTTTTAAAAAGATAAGTCTCTTTAGAATTCAAATATTTGGGAGAATTATTATCTAAATAAATTCTTCCTGTAAAACCTACAACTTTA
>JAAWDB010000041.1 GCA_022793555.1 Bacilli bacterium | reverse complement strand
TGACGATAGCCTAGTGGATACACCTCTTCCCATCCCGAACAGAGAAGTTAAGCACTAGTACGCCGACGATAGTGTAAGCGAAAATAGGTAGTTGCCAATTTTTTTTTGCTTTAATTTAAGGATGCTGTGAATATTCACAGTTTTTTTTATCTTATAGAAAATTTATAAAAGATAAAGAGTGTGGCAGCAAGTGTTGGAATTGAAGCCTATGGAGAAGGAGGGTTACCTTATCTGTGAAGTAGGAAACCTAGAAGGTGACGATTAGGACGAAATAAATAGATTTATTTCCTTTGTTCTTTACGTTAAAAATATTGTCAATCTAAATTTAAGCTATTGTGCTCTTTTAAATTCATTTGATATAATGGATATGGTGATAATAATGGATTATAAATATACTTCAAGAAATGTAACAGATACCCTAGATATTGCACAAAATATTGAGAGCGAAAAATTTCCTAATATGGTCATTTGTTTAATTGGTGAATTAGGTAGTGGAAAAACTGTCTTTGTTAAAGGCTTTGCTCAAGCTCTTGGGATTACCGAAAATATTACTTCACCTACTTTTAATTTAGTGAAGGAGTATTTATATGGGGAGATGCCTTTATATCATATGGATGTTTATCGTTTAGAAGGTAGCAGAGATAATGTAGGATTTGATGACTATTTTAATAAGAATGGAGTATCTATTGTGGAATGGTCTGATTTAATTTCTGATATTTTACCAGAAGAACGTTTAGAAATAGAGTTTAAAGTTGTGAATGAGGATACACGTCTTTTAGTATTTAAGCCATATGGCAAAAAATATGAAGATTTGTGTGAATCTGTTTTATAAAGCTCTTTTTTATGGGAGTTTTTTCTTTTCTTATTTTAGTTGACGAGTCCTTGGATAATCGTTATACTTAAGCATTGGAGGAAATGTTATGTTAACATTATATATCGATACGCATGCTAGTTTTATAGAATTTGTTTTATATCGAGATGGAAAAGTTATTGATCGGTTATTAAAGAGTGATAAAGTGATGCAAAGTTCTATTATAATGCCTTCTTTAGATGAATTATTTAAGCGAAACAATAAAGAAGTAGGAGAGCTTTCGGATATCATTGTAGTAAATGGCCCTGGTTCTTTTACGGGAGTGCGATTAGGAGTTACTATTGCAAAAACGTTAGCTTATACGCTTAATATACCAATTCGGGTGATGAGTAGTTTACTTATTAAGGCTGTTTCAAATGAAGAGAAAGGATATCACTGGTTTGTTGAGGAAGAAAAGAATGGTTATTATTTTGGAAAATTTAATGAAATTGATGAATTAATTAACGATTATGTTTATGTAAAAAAGGCGGATTATGATACTTTTTCGCAAAATCGCGATATTATTGTTCATGTTGATTTAGATTATGACAGTATTTTTCAATTTTCAAGAAAAATAAATCCAATAAGTCCTCATATGGTAAAACCCTTGTATGTTAAATTGATTGAGGTTCAGAAATGATTCGCTTGGCGAATACGGAGGATATTAGTGCTATATATGAGTTAGGAACTATTTTACATAAAAATTATAAAATCGTAAATAATTTAGAAAAAATGATGAAAGAACCTTATTTTAAAATATTTGTGGCATTATACAAAAAAAAGATTATAGGTTTTTTAAGTATTACAGAATTTTATGAGACGGTAGATATTATTGATTTGTTTGTTTTAAAAAAATATCGTCGTCAGCATTTTGGGAGTTTATTAATTAATTATATGATTAGTAATATAGGAAAAGAGGTTTCTTTAATTACTTTGGAAGTGAATGTTAATAATAAGGCAGCGATTGCATTATATGAAAAGTTTGATTTTGAAGTTATTTGTAAAAGAATCTTCTATTATGGAAATGAAGATGCGTATTTAATGGGACGGAGATGTATTAGAGAATGAAGGATGTTATTATTTTAGCTATTGAAACTTCTTGTGATGAAACAAGTATGGCCATTGTGAAAAATGGCAATAGTGTACTAGCTATGACTGTTTTAACGCAAATGGATACGCATGCTAATTTTGGTGGAGTGGTACCAGAAATTGCGTCACGGATGCATACTGAAAATATTACGATGGTGCTTGAAGATACTTTAAAAAAGGCGCAGATGACTGTACAAGATGTCGATGCTATAGCGGTTACTTATGCTCCAGGGCTACTAGGAAGTCTTTTGGTAGGTGTAGAGTGTGCAAAAGTGTTATCAATGGTTTATCACAAGCCTTTAATTGCTGTAAATCATACAATGGGGCATATTTTTGCGAATGCGATTGATAGTCATATGGTATATCCATGTCTTGCTTTAATAGTTAGTGGTGGTCATACGGATTTAGTTCAAATGAATAGTGCGGATGATATTTTATTTCTTGGTAGTACGATTGATGATGCTGTTGGAGAGGTTTATGATAAAGTAGCACGTGTTTTGGGTTTAAAGTATCCTGGTGGACCGAATGTGGATCGGTTATCTAAAGAGGGTGAGGCAACATATTCATTACCGAAACCAATGACAAAGTCAACTTATGATTTTAGTTTTAGTGGGCTTAAGAGTGCAGTTATTAATTTAGTTCATAATGAAGAACAGCGTGGTAATGAAATTCGAAAAGCAGATTTAGCGCGTAGTTTTCAAGACGCAGCAGTCGATGAGTTAAAAAGGAAAGTAGAGTTTGCTTATCAACAAACTAATATTAAAGAAATGATTTTGGCAGGTGGTGTATCAGCAAATCAATTCTTACGTTCTGCAATCGAAGAGCTATCGCATCAGTATGGTGTGCACTTTCATGTTCCAGATTATCAATATTGTACTGATAATGCAGCGATGATTGGAGCAGCTGCTTATATTCTATACCAGAAAGGAAAGTTTGCAGATTTTCATTTAGATGCCCAGTCGAATGTAGATATTAAAGCTTATGTTGAGCAAATGAAAAAACATGATTAACGGTAATCAATCTTGTTTTTTCTTAAATTGAAATTTAAACCGCACCACTAGGTGCGGCTTTTTTGATATAATAAAAGAGCCCAACCCGGCAAGGAGGAGCTCATATATGAATTATAAACAATTAACAGCCAAAAAGAAAGTAGAAATTG
>JAAWDB010000040.1 GCA_022793555.1 Bacilli bacterium | reverse complement strand
GTTTTTGACCCTTTAAAGATGCAATCACTCATGGAAGAGGAACCACGAAGAGATTTTACCGATTGACTTCCTAATACCCAACGAATCGCATCGACAATGTTACTTTTTCCCGAACCATTTGGACCAACAATTGCGGTAATATTACTTTTAATTTCAATATCAATTTTATCTGCAAAAGATTTGAAACCATGAGCTTTAATACTTTTTAATTTCATACTTTACCTCGCACTTTTTTCGATGGCATCTAAGGCTGCATTTTGTTCTGCTTCTTTTTTACTTTTTCCGATACCTATGCCATAGACCATGTCATCAATTTTTACTTCTACTTCAAATTTTTTATCATGAGCTGGACCAGTTTCATTTACTAAAATATATTCTAAGGATTTTTTATCGGTTTGAACCATTTCTTGAAGTGTTGATTTATAGTCGATTAGAAAGTTTTTGTTTGCTTTAATGTAAGGAATGATAATGGTATCAATATATTTTTTGGCAACTAAAAAGCCTTGATCTAGATATATGGCACCGATAACGGCTTCAAAAACGTCAGCAATGATCGTATCGTTAACATTTTTCTCTTGGCCATGACCCACTTTGATATAATTTTCCATCTTTAAATTTTTGGCATAAGTTGCTAAGGCTTTTTCACAAACAAAAGATGCTCTTATTTTGCTCATTTCCCCTTCTTTATAAGAGGTCTCTTGGTAAAAGTAGTCGCTGATTACTAATTCTAGTACAGCATCCCCTAAAAATTCTAAACGTTCATAGTTTTCGCAATGATGTTCATTGGAATAAGAACTATGAGTCAGTGCTGTATCTAAAAGTTTAGGATTGTTCATTTTGATGTTCATTTTTTCTAAAAAGTCCATTTTTTTAAGCCTCTTTTCTTATTCATTATAGCAAAATTTTGGAGTATTAAAAAGTTATTTTACAAAAATTCTAATCTATAGTAAAATACTTTTGGGTGGTTTCATGGGTCGAATCCTCATTTTTTTTATTCGAATTTATCAAGTCATACCTTTTACTAGTCATCAATTTTGTCGGCATACACCAAGTTGTTCGAATTATATGATTATGGCAATTGAAGAGCATGGTGTAAGAAAAGGAGTAAGTCTTGGTATCAAACGAATTTTAAGGTGTCGACCAAAAGGAACCTATGGTTATGATCCAGTTCCCAAAAAGGAGGAAAAATTTTGAAAAAACCGATTATGGTGGTTTTGTTAAGTTGTATTGTTTTATTAACTTCAGGGTGTTTTGAAAAAAATAATTTGGATCAAGCTCGTATTTATACTACTGTCTATCCGATTAGTTATTTTACTGAGGTTTTATACGGAACACATTCTAGTATATCGAGTATTTATCCGGATGGAGCTAATTTAAACGATTATGCTCTTACTGATAAGCAAAAAGCAGAATATAGTAAAGGTGATTTGTTTATTTATAATGGACAAACGGATGAAAAGCAGATCGCTAAGGATTTTAGTAATGCAAATAGACGCTTGCAAATTATTGATGTCACTTACGGACTTAAATATAAATATGGTGTTGAAGAATTATGGCTTAGTCCTAGTAATGCTTTGATGCTTGCTTCTAATATAAGGTCAAATTTAGAAAATTTAATTAGTAGTAAATTTGTAAATGAAGAGATTTCTAAAAATTATAAAATTTTAGAAGAAACGCTTTCTTTAAAGGATGCAGAACTACGGAATATTGCTCGTAATGCAGCTCGTGGAAAAGCACACTTGGTAGTATCCTCTAATATGTTTCGTTTTTTAGAGGAATATGGATTTCAAATTACTTCGTTAGAAGATAATACATCAGATGAAAGTTTGGCTATTTTGAAACGTAATTTTAGTAACGGAACTTATAAATACTTATTTGTTTTAGACCGTGATGATACATCTGGTGCTATTCAAGATTTAAAAAATAGTGGTGCACAAATTATTGTCGTAAATACGATGACAACTTTATCCGATGAGAATCGACAAAATAACGATAATTATTTAACGATTATTCAAGAATTTATGGAAAATATTAAAAATGCAGTTTTGGAATAGCTGTGTTTTTTTGTGATTTTATTTCTTGCTTTCTATAATTTGATAATCTCAATTTGACAAAATTATTTTTTTGTTTATAATATAACCCTAAAAAGGAAGTTGACTATGTTTAAATTCGATAACCAATTAGGATTAGAAAAAATTAATTTAAAGTAAACGGAGCATCTAATATTATTAGATCAATTAAATCAAGAAAACCCATCAGAAAGTAGTTTTATTTGGGATTTTAAAGAAGATATTGTACAACGTTGTGATCATTACTTAGAATCCAATGACATATTAAATTCACCATTTGCTATTAAAGTTGGTGAAAGCATTGTTGGATATTTAGAAATTTCAAAAATCTTTCCTGAACATTATGTAGATTTAGTTTATGCTCTTTTATTAAATGAAAGACGAAAAGGATATGCTACACGAACTATATTGGAAGTTAGTAAATATCTTTTAACAGAGTATAAAAATTCTATAAAAACTGTTACCTTAGCAATTGATCCAGAAAATGTATCAAGTATTGCCGTGGCAAAAAGATGCGGTTTTAAAACTTATGATGATGAACAAGCAGAGCGAGATGGGATATATATTTTTGAAAAGAATCTTATCGATTTAGATTCCTGTAGAACGAGAAAAAATTGATCTTTTATTTTGTAAGAAAAAAATCATTTAATATTAATATATATAGTTTCTATTTATTATAGAACTATTTTTTTGCATAAAAAAATTCCTTATTTAAAGGAATTATTTTCAATTTGGTGACCCGTACGGGATTTGAACCC
>JAAWDB010000039.1 GCA_022793555.1 Bacilli bacterium | reverse complement strand
ATTTATTATATTGCTAATTTATTAAATATGAGTATTAATGTAGTGGATAAAACGAAAGAATATTTATTAGAAGCAAAAAAAAGAAATTATTTGATCCTCGCCCCAGATATTAATGAAAGTGAAAAAGAATATAAAATCAAAGAAAATAACTTGATTTTACCCTTTTCCGTCATTAAAAATTTAGGAAGTGAAACGGAAGACACAATTATTAAAGAACGGGAAAAAAATGGTCCATATCTTGACTTTTTTGATTTTGTAGCAAGAACATATGGAACAAACGTCAATAAAAAAACATTAGAAAGTTTAATTGATGCGGGCGCTTTTTATCATTTTGAAAAATCTTATAAAACCTTAAAAGAAAACATTGATTCTGCGATAAATTATGCTACACTAGTAAGTGATATTGACACAACACTTTTAAGGGATATGAAAGAGTTCTTAGTAATGAAACCAACCCTTAAGAAAGTGGAAGAAACAGAAAGTGATGATCGAACTCGTGAATTGGAGATTTTTGGTTTTTATTTAAGTAATCATCCTGCTAGCAAATTTAATGACCCAAGTATTACCAAAGTAGAACAGATCCCAGCCTTTTTTGATAAATACATCAAATGTGTGGTCATCATTGAAAATATAAAAAAACTAGAGACCAAAAAAAAAGAACCTATGGCTTTTGTTCATGCAAGTGATGAAACAGGATATAGTGACTTTGTTGTTTTCCATAATATTTTTCCCTTATTAAATCACTTAAATAAAAATGATTTAGTCATGATAGAAGGACGAGTAACAAAACGGTTTGATAAATACCAAGTAAATGTGACAAATATAATAAAACAGTAAGGAAGTAGTAACATGAATGAAGTAACAAGATTTTTTAATAGTATTGAATTTAATCATCCAGAATATATTGAAGAAAGCAAAATATTAAAAGTACTTTTATTAAAAAAACAAGAAATCTTTGAAGTCCATCTTCATTTTCATAAACCGCTTCCAATTTCTATTTGTGAAGAATTATTGTTGTGTGCAAAAAAAGGAATTTATGGTAAATCTGCTTGCCAATTACGATTCAGTTATGATGAGATTGACGATGATTCCAAAGAAGAATATTTAAAGCACATGAAACAAAAATTATTAGAAGAGAAACCCTCATTGATGGGCTTAAAAGAAACAAACCTGTTAATTGAAAATAACCAGATTACTTTTGAAGTAACAACTAAATTTGAAGAAATTGAAATTTTAAAGTCAGCCAAGCAAATTCAAAATGATTTAAAAAATTATGGCTTTGGTCATTACGAAATTCAAAGTCTGTTAAACAAAGAATTAAATGAAGAAGTGAAAAAAGAAATCGAAAATAGTAAAACTAGTGAAACTCCAAAAGAGGTAAAGATTGAATATAAAGAAGGAGAACCAATTACTGGAAAAACAATTGAAGGTGAACCCTCTGTTATCAATAATATAATGGGGGATCAAAAAAATATAATTCTAGAAGTGTTTGTTTTTGATAAAGAGGGAATGGAACGAGAAACGATTAATATCCTGACCTTGAAAATTAGTGATAAGACGAATAGTATTTTAGCAAAAATATTTAAAAAGAAAAAAGACGAATATAAAGCGGTTGATAAAGCAATAAAAGTGGGAAAATGGTATCGTGTTCAAGGAAATGTTGAGTTTGATAATTTTGCGAAAGATTATGTTCTAGCCATACGCAATATGGAAGAAATCCCTTCAAAAGATGAAGTCATTGAAGATAGTGAAGAAGAAAAAAGAGTAGAATTGCATGCTCATACGATGATGAGTGCCATGGATGGCGTGATTCCTTTTGATGAAAAAGATCCCAATAATTTAGTAAAATATGCAATAAAATTAGGGCACAAAGCCATTGCCGTAACCGATCATAACTGTGTCCAAGCATTTCCATCTCTTTATCATACTGTAAGAGCCTACAATAAAGGAAAAGAGGGCAAAGATCGTTTTAAAGTCCTTTATGGTGTTGAATTAAATGTGGTAAATGATGATGTTGATGTCATTTTTAATCCGAGAGAATACAACTTAATAGAAGATACTTTTGTAGTCTTCGATACCGAAACGACAGGTTTTTATGCTGGCGTTGATCAAATGATAGAAATTGGTGCTGTCAAAATTAAAAACGGCGAAATTATCGATCGCTTTGATGAATTAATTGATCCTCATCGTCCGATACCAAGTAAAATTACAGAACTTACCTTTATTACAGATGAAATGGTAAAAGGAAAAGATGACGAAGAAACAGTAACCAAAAGATTTTTAGAATGGGCCGAAGATTTTCCCATGGTCGCGCATAACGCTAAATTTGACATCTCGTTTATGAAAGCAGCGACGCATAAATATAATTTACCAGAATTTAATAAAACGGTGGTAGATACTATGAGTCTTGCTCGCATATTAAATCCAGAATGGGCCAATCACAAATTACAAACCTTAACCAGAAAATATAACATTGAATGGGATGAAGAGAAACATCACCGTGCAGATTACGATGCCGAAGGTACTGCTATCGCTTTTTATAAAATGTGTAAAGTTTTATATGACCGAAATATTGAAACTACCACGAATCTTTATGATTCGATTGACGTTGATTCCTTAATCCGTTTTTCCTATCCCTTTCATGCTTGCGTGATTGCCAAAAATCGAGAAGGATTAAAAAATCTATTTAAAATTATTTCTATTGCGAATACCAAATATTTATATAAAAATGAACAACCAAAAATTCCTCGAAAAGAAATTCAGAACTTAAGAGAAGGACTATTAATAGGAAGTGGTTGTGTGAATGGCGAAATCTTTGAAGCCGCCATTACAAAAGACGATGAAGAATTAGTAAACATGATGAACTTCTATGATTATATTGAAATTCAACCTATGAGTGCTTGTGCCCAATTAGTAGGTGAAAATAGAACTTTTCCAAATGAAATCGAATTACAGAAAAATATTGAAAAAATTATTCGTGTGGCCAAAGAAGCGGGTAAACCAATTTGTGCTACAAGTGATGCTCATCATTTAACTAAAGACGATAAGATTTACCGTGAAATTATCGTGAACCAAAAATTCAATGGTCGCTTACATCCTTTAAACCGAAAAGGCCTAAAAGTTCCAGATATGCATCTATTAACGACCAAAGAAATGTTAGAGGCATTTTCATTTCTTCCATTAGAAGAAGCAAAAGAAATCGTTATAGAAAATCCTAATAAAATTGCGGATATGGTGGAAGAAATTGAAGTCATTATTGAGACTGGTGGAATCCCTTTTGCTCCCGTAATTGAAGACTCTCAAATGATTGTTACCAATATGGTTTATGAAAAAGCCAAAGAATGGTATGGCGATCCCTTACCATTTCACATTGAAGAGCGAATCGCTCTAGAACTTTATGGTGCCACCTTTATAGAATCTGTAAAAAATAATGTTGGTGATGATGAACCAAAAATCTATCAACGTATGCATGAAGTAGTATTAAAAGGTCCAGACGCAGTTCAAAATGAGATATATTTAAGTTTAAAAAAAGAAAATCCTGAAGAAGAGGAAGAAGAACTAAAAAAGACGGCGAAAGGTAAAATGACAGCCATTATTGGAGCAAATTTCGATGTAATTTATCTAATTGCCCAAAAACTAGTAAAACATTCCAACGACGAAGGTTTCTTAGTTGGTAGTCGTGGTTCTGTAGGTTCTTCATTTGTAGCCAATTTAATGGGCATTACCGAGGTTAATTCATTAGCACCACATTATCGTTGTCCAAAATGCAAAAGAAGTGAATTTAACAATGAAAATGGCGAACCTTTAGGAAACGAATACAAATGTGGCTATGACTTGCCAGATCGCAAATGTCCAGATTGCAAAATCAAAATGACCAAAGAAGGTCAAGATATTCCCTTTCAAACATTCCTCGGATTCAATGCGGATAAAGTACCAGATATCGATTTAAACTTCTCCGATTTAAACCAAGCTTCAGCCCATGAATATACCAAAGTATTATTCGGTGTTGATAATGTATATCGTGCTGGAACGATTGGTAGTGTTGCGGAAAAAACGGCTTATGGATATGTCAGAGGTTATTGTGAAGATAAAAATATTATCATGCGTAATGTAGAAATTGAACGATTAGCCAAAGGATGTACAGGAGTAAAAAGAACTACAGGACAACACCCTGGTGGAATTGTTGTAATCCCTGGATATATGGAAGTGTTTGATTTTACGCCATTCCAATTTCCTGCAGAAGATCCAAATAGCGCATGGCGAACGACACACTTTGACTACCATGCAATTGATGAATGTGTTTTAAAACTAGATATTTTAGGACATACAGATCCTACTCAGCTTCGCATGATTCAAGATATAACAGGAGAAGATGTAAGAAATGTACCGCTAGATGACAAAGAAACAATGTCCATTTTTACAAGTACTAAAGCCTTAGGAGTTACCCCAGAACAAATTATGTGTGAAACGGGAACCTTAGGAGTTCCAGAATTTGGTACACCATTTACCATTCAATTAGTAAAAGATACAAAACCGAAAACTTTTGCCGAATTGATTAAAATTTCTGGATTATCACACGGAACTGATGTTTGGTTAGGAAATGCTCAAGAATTAATTCAAAAAAATATTGTTCCTTTTAGTAAAGTTATTGGTTGTCGTGATGATATCATGGTAGAGCTTATGTATGGTGGATTAGAACCATTTAAATCTTTTAAAATTATGGAGTTTGTTCGAAAAGGAAAAGCCAGCAAAGATCCTGAAACTTGGAAAGGTTTCGTGGAAATCATGGAACAAAATAAAATTCCAGATTGGTTTATCAAATCTTGCTTCAAAATTAAATACATGTTCCCGAAAGCCCATGCGGCAGCTTATGTTATGAGTGCCTTTCGTATCGCTTGGTTTAAAGTTCATAAACCAGCCATTTATTATGCCACTTACTTTTCTACACGTTTCGAAGATTTTGATTTAGAAGTCATGATGAAAGGTTATGATGCCATTCGTGCAAAAATGTTGGAAATCCAAAGTAAGGGATATGACGCGACAAACAAAGACCAAGCTGTACTAGAAACTTTGAAATTATCTTTAGAAGCAACAGCGAGAGGTTTCAAATTTGGTTCACTTGATATCAATAAAAGTGATGCCGTCAACTTTTTAATTGATGAAGAAGATGATCATGTTTTGATTCCACCATTTAAAACATTAGATGGTCTTGGAGATGCAGTTGCCAAAAAAATCATTGAAGAACGGAATATAAAACCATTTTATAGTGTCGAAGATTTTCAAACAAGAGGAAAAGTCAATGCTACCACTGTGGAAAAATTGCGTGCTTTAGGATTATTTGAAGGCATGCCAGAAACGAGTCAATTAAGTTTATTTTAAATAAAAAAGAAGTCCTTGGTAACTTCTTTTATTGTGCGTTTAAAATTCTTTTTTTCGCTGTTTCTTGCGTTTGTGGAAGAACTATTATTTTTTTATCAGGAATGTATACTTTTTGATTAAAAATATCAATCACTTTTTGATCAAAATTAAAATTTGGATCAGCAAAATCATTTTCTTCATAAGCCTGTATTAAACCATAAATGCGTTGCTGTAAAAACTGGATTGTAGAATTAGCTTCAGGATAATTTTGATAAGCAAGTTGAATTAGTGAAGGATAATAGGTTTTGGTTTCCTCGATATAATCCATCATCTTAAGTGGAGTAAAAGCTCCAGACATTGTAGATAAATTATGGGTACGATCTCCCAGCTTAACGATTGTCGCCCATTTATCCTTACTGATCCCCTCATAATATAGCCTCATCGCAAGTTCTCGATTCGAATAACGATACTTATAATATTTCCAATTTAATATGTTCGCACTGCGTTTAATTTCACCTAAAACATTTAAATCATGTAAATCTGTATTACAATCTTCTGGAACATCATGTAATAAAGAAACAGAAAGTGCGATATCTTCATCCATTCCACTTAAAATCATAAAAAGTGCAACAGACATCGGGTGAGTAATATAAGGAACACCATTTCCTTTACGTCTTTGTCCTTCATGAGACATCAAAGCATGATCAAGAGAACGAAGAGCATTGACAAATTTTCTTTCTTCACAATGTTTCCTTAAAAATAAATACATCTGTTTTTCATCATATAACCATTCTAACTCCATATAAACCTCATTTCTATTGACAATATAACATGGTTGAAAATATAATGAAAATATATAATTTTTATGAAAAAGATAACTGGAGGTTATAATGGGTTTAGATTTATGGAATATCTTTTATGAGGTTGCTTCCGCTCATAATATTTCTAAAGCAAGTGAAAAATTACACATTTCTCAACCAGCAATTACTAAGCAAATAAAAAAATTAGAAGACTATTTAAATTGCAAATTGTTTATTCGAAGTCAAAAAGGTGTAATACTAACTCAAGAAGGAAGAGTAATCTATGAAGATATAGAAAATGCTTTAAAACTCTTCCAACTTGCCGAGAAAAAAATTCGAGCTGATAATGAACTTTTATCAGGGAAAATTCGGATTGGAATAAGTACAAGCTTGACCAAAGCATTTCTCATGCCATATATAAGAATATTTCATAATAAATATCCAAATATTATTTTGGAAATTAGTACCGATCCAACAAGTACCTTAAAGCATGCCTTAAAAAAAGGTAAACTTGATTTTATTGTTGCTAAATTTTCTCATCATTTTGAAGATGAATTTCAATATAAAAAATTAGGTCAAATGAAAGACATCTTTATCGCCAATAATGACTATAAAGATTTAGCAATCAAAAAATTATCTTTACAAGAATTGGTTAACTTTCCAATACTACTGCAAAAACAGCCTTCCAGTTCACGAGATTGTTTTGAAACGTATTGTAAAGAAAATAAAGTAAAGTTAAAAAGTGTTATGGAAATTGCTTCTTCTAATCTTTTAATCGATTTTACTAAAATAGGTTATGGAATCGGGCTAGTAACAAAAGAATATGTCAAAAAAGAATTAGAGAAAAACGAACTTTATGAACTAAATGTCATTCCAGAAATACCACCAAGAGACTTCGGCATTATTTTACTAAATAATGATTATTTAACAAAAGCTACTCTTGAATTTTTGAAAGTTTTAGAAAGTGATAAGAAGTAAAACAATAGTTTCTTTTTCCATGCCATGATATAATGAATGTGGTGATAAAATGAAAAAGATAATTTTAGTCGATGGGAACAACTTATTATTCCGTAGTTACTATGCAACCGCATACTCTGGTTCCTTAATGAAAAATTCCAAAGGCTTTCCAACCAACGCTTTATATGGTTTTGTAAGCATGATTCACAAAATTATTAACGAAGAAAATCCAGAATATATGGCAGTAGCTTTTGATATCGGCAAAAACTTTCGTCGTGAAAAATATGATTTTTATAAGGATGGCCGTAAAGAAACGCCAGAAGATTTAATTCGCCAAATGCCTTATGCTAGAAAAATTTTAAAAGCAATGGGAGTTCCGTATTTTGAGCTCGCTCCTTATGAAGCTGATGACATTATTGGAACATTAGCGAAAATGGTCGAAGAAGATCCAGATTTTAATGGAACAATCATATCCAGTGACCGAGATTTATTACAATTAGTATCAAACCAACTTGATATGAAACTACTAAAACAAAAAGGATTTATCAAATATAATCCAAAGACTTTTTATGAAGAATATAAATTAGAGCCGATTAAAATTATCGATATTAAAGCCTTAGCTGGAGATTCTTCCGATAACATTCCAGGGGTAAAGGGAATTGGTGAAAAAACTGCTTTATCTCTTTTACAAGAATATGGAAGCGTCGAAGGAATTTATGAAAATATTGATCACATTAAAGGAAAAAAACAAGAATTGTTACTACAAGATAAAGAAATGGCTTTTACAAGTAAGGAAATTGCTACAATTTACCGTACTGTACCTTTAGAAGTAAAAGATTTAGAAGATATTCGCTATGTAAAAAAAGAAGATGACGAATTAGCGAGTATTTATAGAGAGCTTGAATTTTACTCATTATTAAAAAATTTTGATAAACCAGAAACCAAAATCGAAAATAATTATCAAGTGATTCAAGATATTTCTAAGTTGCCAATTGAAGAAATCAATGCCTTTTATCTCGAACTAGATGGTACAAATTATCATACAGCGAATATTATTGGTGGAGCAATTACAAATAAACAAGGAACATTTTATATTCCTAAAAATTATTTAAAAGATGCCCTTTTAAAAATGCAGGATAAAATCATTTATACCTTTGACTTGAAAAAAAATATTGTTGCTTTAAGAAAAGCGGGAATTGTTGATGTTACGGCTCAAGACGATTTAATGATATTAGCATATTTAATGAATTACAATATTAAAGATGATATTGCATACTTAATGAGTGGAAAGGGATATAATGT
>JAAWDB010000006.1 GCA_022793555.1 Bacilli bacterium | reverse complement strand
GGTATTCATTCCGTTTATTTTACCGGAGATAGTGGTTATAGTTCGCATTTTAAGGAAGTGTATAAAAGACTTGGAAAAGTTGATGTTATGCTATCGGATGCTGGGCAATACAATACGAAATGGAGTAAAATTCATATGCGTCCTATGGAGGCTTTAGAAGCAGCGAGTGATGTTCAAGCAAAATATTTGATTCCAGTTCATTGGGGTGTGTTTGCTTTATCAAATCATGATTGGAATGAAACGCCGAAAATTATGACGAGCCAGGCACTTTCTCATAATATAATAGTAATTACGCCAAAGATTGGGCAACGCATTGATTATCAAAATATCATGAATTATCAGGATTCTTGGTGGAATTTAGAATAGAGAAAGTTGACATACTTTTTCTTTTTTTGATGATTTATTAAATAATTCGGTGTTATAATTATTTTGAAAAGTGGGGAAGATGATGAAAAAAAGAAAAAAGAAACAGAAACGAATGCGTTTAATGATGCTATTATTTGTAGTTGTGATAGTAGTCTTTGGTGGAATTTATTTGGTTTTTCATAAAAAAGAAGAGGTAGCGATAGTTTTTCAAGAAAAGTTAAATTTTGAAGTTAATAGCGAATTAACTTTATCTGCTTTAATTAAAGAAGCCAATGCATTTGAAATTTTAGATCGTGATTTAGTAATTGATACATCTAAAATAGGAAAGCAAGAGGTTACAGTTCGTTATAAAGATAATAATAAGGAAAGGATGCAAATCTGTACTATTAATATTATTGATGAGACTGCTCCAGTAATTACTTATCAAAAAGAGATATCTACTAAGGTAGGAAGTAATGTTGATTTATTAAATGGGGTATCTGCTACGGATAATTCCAAGGAAGAAGTTTCGGTTCGTGTAGAAGGTGATTATGATATTAATCAGGAAGGAAACTATCCACTTTTTTATGTAGCGGTTGATAAAAGCGGAAATGAAGCAAAGGAACCATTCACTTTAATTGTAAGTAAGAAAACAGTTAATACCTATAATTATCCGGCATTATCGGTTCCAAGTGGTGAGAAAGAGTTAATTGGGACATCAAGTAAAGGATATTCGATTTATAAAATTAATGGTTCGGTGTATATCGATGGTATTCTAATTGCGAATAAAACGTATCCTTTGGCCTCTGGTTTTGTTCCTAGTGATACTTATAAATCTGCGGTTGGCGTTAATACTCAGTGTGCTACTTGTATTAATAATACAGCTTATAATGCTTGGAAATCTATGAAATCGGATGCTAGTGCTTTGGGTCTTAATATTTGGATTCAAAGCGGATATCGTCCAGAAAGTGTTCAAGTAAAACTTTATAATAATTATGTAGCAAGAGATGGAAAAGCGGCAGCAGATACGTATTCTTCTCGTCCAGGACATTCAGAACATCAAACGGGTTTATGTTTTGATTTGAATTCGATTACGGACGCTTTTGCTAATACCGAGGAAGGTAAATGGGTCAATGAAAATGCTTATCGATATGGCTTTGTTATTCGTTTTCCGAAAGGAAAAGAAAAGGAGACAGGGTATAAGTATGAGTCTTGGCATTTACGATATGTAGGGACGGATTTATCTTATAAGTTATATAATAATGGAGATTGGATTTCTCTTGAAGATTATTTTGGAATTACTAGTGAATATGCAAATTAATAGAAGTCAGAGATGATTTCTTTTTTCTTGTGGTTGATTTTAAAATTTTGTAAAATTATTATAGAAAACATCTTGACTTTCCCCTTGGGGTAGGGTCTAAAGTTATGGTGTGAGGAGGAGTTTATGAATATTCATGAAGTTGAACATCTGGTTGGGTTATCTAAGAAAAGTATTCGTTATTATGAAGAACATGGTCTTTTAAAACCGCAGAGAAATCGTGAAAATGATTATCGTATTTATGAGGATAAGGATATTAGAAAGTTAAAGGTAATTAAATTTCTTCGGGAACTTGATGTATCCATTAATGACTTAAAAAGATTAAATGATGGTGTTTTATCTTTGCAAGAGTGTATGAAAGATCGTATCCATAAAATTGAAGCAGAAGAAACGAAATTTATTAAAGTGAAAGAAATGTGTTTTGAAATACAAAATAAAGCAGATACCTTTGATTCATTTGATGTTCAAAACTATTTTTTGAATATGAATACGCTTAATAAGGAGGGATTTACGTTGCGAAATGTTCATACCAATAAAGCTAAAAAAATTCGAGGAGCTATTATTTCAAGTTTCGTTTTTAGTAGTTTTTTTCTATTTTTGATTGGTGTGATATCTTGGTTTCAGTTTATGGAATCGGATCAAATACCATGGATTATTTATCTGTTTTTTGTTTTATTATTTGGTTTTCCTGTTATAGGAATGATTTATAATTTAGTTGTGAGAATTCGAGAAATTAATGGAGGAGAAGAAGATGAAGCTAGTAAATATTGATTATATACCGGGGTGTGAAATTGAAGAGGCACTAGGAATTGTAAAGGGGCAAATTGTGCAGTCCAAAAATATTGGCCGAGATTTTATGGCTGGAATGAAAACTATTGTTGGGGGAGAAATTACTTCTTATACGGATATGATTTCTTTAGCAAGACAGATGGCTACGAAACGAATGGTTGATGAAGCAAAGAATTTAGGAGCTGATGCCGTAATTAATGTGCGCTATGGTTCTTCTTCGGTGATGAACGGTGCGGCGGAAATTATTGCCTATGGAACGGCAGTTCGATTAAAGAAATAAGAAAAGAGGAAACCAAAACCTCTTTTTTCTTTTGGGGGTTGGTGATATACTAAGTCTAGTATTGGAGGATGTTATGTTAGAAGGACAAGTGGCAGTAATTACTGGAGGTACCAGAGGAATCGGTTTTGAGATTGGCCGATTGTTTTTGGAAAATAAAGCAAAAGTGATTTTGTTTGGTTCCAAAGAGGAAAGTGTGAAATCGGCTTTGGAAGAGCTTAAGACGATTGGTTTTGAAGCAGAAGGCTATTATCCTAATTTGATGGATTTTGAGGTAGTTAGTAAAACCGTTAATGAAATTATAGAGAAATATGAACGAATTGATATTTTAGTAAATAATGCAGGAATTAGTGCAAAGAAAAAAATTGAAGAAACGAGTGAAGAAGAGTTTTCACAAATTATGGATTTAAATGTTAAAGCTATTTTTAATATGTGTAAGGCAGTTGTTCCATATATGAAAAAAGAAAAAAGTGGCGTTATATTAAATACTAGTTCAATGGTGAGTATTTATGGACAACCATCAGGAGTAGGATATCCAACAAGTAAGTTTGCAGTGAATGGTCTTACGAAGTCATTGGCAAGAGAGTTAGCACCATTTGGAATAAGAGTAAATGCGGTGGCTCCTGGAATTACCAAAACGGATATGGTTAAATCTTTACCAGAAGAAATGATTGCTCCATTAATTCAAAGTATTCCTTTGGGAAGAATTGGAGAACCACGAGATATTGCAAATGCCTTTTTATTTTTAGCAAGTGATATGGCGAGTTATGTTACTGGAGAGATTTTAAGTGTCGATGGTGCCGCAAGAAGCTAGAAAAAAAATTCAAAGTCCTAAGCTTGGAGAGCTTTTTGAAGCGGTTTTAAAAAGTGGTGAAGAACCAGAATTCTATTGTAATAAAAGGTTTACGTCTTTGGAAGATAATGAAACTTTTTTTAGTGATATTACTTTTGATGGATGTGTTTTTGAACGAATTGATTTTTCTTCGGTAACTTTTAAGGATATCGATTGTATTGATGTAATATTTCGGCAATGTGATTTATCAAATCAAGTGTTTGATAAAAGGCTTCTTAGTCGAGTACAATTTGATCGTTGTAAGTTAGTGGGAACTTCTTTTGTTCAATCCTCTTTAAAAGATCTTTCATTTCAAGAAACTAATGCTATGTATGCTAATTTTGCGAAAGCTAAAATTTCTTATATGGAAATAATAGAAAGTGATTTTTCTTTTGTGACTTTTTTAGAAACACAATTAAAACATTTTTTCTTATCTCAAGTTAAATTTGTGGGAAGTGAATTTTATCAAACTCCTTTAAAAGGGGTTAACTTATCTGGATGTGATATTAAAGAGGCTCGTTTTGATTCCTCATCCATTCGAGGAGCTAAAGTTCATTTTTTACAATGTCAAGATTTAGTTTCGATGTTGGGTGTTGAAGTTGTTAGTGAATAGTTTTTGATAAAGATGAGAATGCGTTAAATATTTAAAAAGCTATATGAAAATACTAAATATATTGAAGAAGAATTTAGAAGAAATTGTATTTTTTGCTTCTATCTTTTTTCTTTTTTTTTTGCTATAATACATGAGAATTTAAAAGGACGGATAGTTATGAATTTACCGAATATGTTAGATGCAAAGGTTCGTGGAAAAAGTAAGGTTCAATATCTTGAGAATGAATCTTTCGTTTCGAAAGAATTTCAAGGAAAAAAGTATTTCATTCGAACTTATGGATGTCAGATGAATGTTCATGATTCAGAAGAAATTGTGGCTGTGGTTGAAAACTTAGGCTTTACTGGTACTTCTGTAATGGAAGAAGCCGATTTAGTGGTGTTAAATACGTGTGCAATTCGTGAAAATGCTCACGATAAAGTATTTGGCTATTTAGGAAGATTGAAACATTTAAAAAGAGAAAAACCAGAACTATTGGTTGCCATTGGGGGATGCATGCCACAACAAAGTAGTGTTGTCGATGAAATTTTAAAAAAACATCCTTATGTTGATATTGTTTTTGGAACACATAATATTAATGAACTCGGACGTATGATTTTAGAATCGAAACATAAGCAAGAGATTCAAGTCTATAGTATAGAGGGTAATGTTTATGAAAATGTTTTATATCATAGGGATTCAAAAATAACGGCTTGGGTGAATATCATGTATGGTTGTGATAAATTCTGTACTTATTGTATTGTACCTTTTACGAGGGGAAAACAACGAAGTCGGAAAATGTCACAAATTTTAAATGAAGTGCGTGATTTGAAATCACAAGGATATCAAGAAATTACATTACTTGGACAAAATGTAAATGCTTATGGTAAAGATTTAGAAGAAGAGATTTCTTTTGCAACTTTATTAAAAGAAGTTTCTAAAATTGGTATTCCAAGAGTTCGTTTTGTGACTAGTCATCCTTGGGATTTTACTGATGAAATGATCGATGTGATAGCAAAGTGTGATAATGTTATGCCTTATATTCATTTGCCTTTACAATCAGGCTCAAGTCGTATTTTAAAATTAATGGGTAGAAGATATACAAAGAGCGAGTATTTAGAATTGTATCGTAAAATGAAAGAACAAATTCCAGGTGTTGCGATTACAACTGATATTATTGTGGGATTTCCTGGTGAGACGGAAGAAGATTTTCAAGATACTTTGGATGTGGTAAAGTCTTGTGAATATGATGGAGCGTTTACGTTCATTTTTAGTCCTAGAGAGGGAACCCCTGCTAGTAAAATGAAAGATGATACACCAAGTGGAGTAAAGGAAGAACGACTTCATCGTTTAAATGAAATGGTTAATTCTTATTCTAATCAAAAAAATCAAGAATATGTCGGTAAAGTGGTATCGGTATTAATTCAAGGAGTTAGTGAAAAAGATCCAAATAAAGTTTATGGATATACGGAAACAATGAAACTTGTAAATGTTGTCGCAGCAAAAGATTCGATCGGAAAAATTATCCCTGTTCTTATTACAGAGGCCAAAAGTTTTAGTTTGGATGGAGAAATGAAAGAATTAGTTGCAATTTAAAAAAACCAAATTAATTTTGGTTTCTTTTTTTGATAAGACGATGAAGTAAAAAAAGAAGTATTAGTAGTATTTCAAAACCACCTAAAATCATTGGTAAAATGGTATAGACTTGTAATTCAATAAAGTAGATTTCACCTAAATAAATTACAAAGAAGAAGAGGATAGCTAAGATAGCTAGAAAAAATAGATTATTTTTCTTTTTGGGAAGAGTTAAACGAATGTTATGAGCGATGATAGAAAGGGTCATAAAGACATCTAAAATCCAGGTAATACTAATAATATTTTCGATTTTTTCAAGGAATTGAAATACTTTAATTTTCTTTAAAATCATGTATTCTGGATAACGATAGATTTGAATTAAATTAGGACCTAGGACGGCAATAATTAGAATACCAATTAAAATAATTGTTACTGTGCCAAATAAGTATTTTCGAATTAATTTATGATCTTGCATTGGGGCATTTAGTAAAAGTAAGAAAGGGGCACTAGTATAGAAAGTAACCATAAGTGTTCCGCGAATCATTTGCCAAGTGTCTTGGGTCATAATCGGAAGAAATTTATCGGTAGTTCCATAAGGGGTTAGTATCGCCATAGAAAGAATGACAATTATTAAGGAAATTGGCATAAATATTTCGGCAATTCTCCCGATCGTACTCCATCCTTTTATCGTAATTCGATAAATTAAAAAGACGATTGGAATTAGAATAAAAAAGGTCGGAGAATTAATTAGAAAGAAAGAAGAAGCAAAGGTCTCTAGGATGAATAAGAGTTGACTCATCATAAAAATATTAAAAAGTAAAAAAATAGTTAAGATGATATATTTTAAAATTTTATGATGTTGTAAATGTTCTTTGATGGTTTCATTTTTCATTGGTTCTTTGATTTTAGATATCGCATATATAAGGCAAATACCAAGAAGTGTTCCTAAAAGAAAGCAAATCCAAGAGTCTTTGTTGGTAATACTTAGAATTACAGAGTATCCAAATCCTAAGAAAAAAGAACGGCTTAAAAAGTAAGATAAAGCATATATTTTTCGTTTACTCATTGTTTCTCACCTCAAATGTTTTTCCATTTTTATTAATGGTAATTTTTACTTCCATTTCTAGTTTTAAATCTTTCCAATTTGGTAATTCTTGACGTGATTTTTGATAGTATTTTTTTCGAAGACCTAAAATGTCGGTATCATCAAAAGTAATATAGTTCCAAAATGTTTGATATTCCTCTTTTAAGTTTTTTTCAAATTTGGTGCTTAGTTCTTCGTATATTGTGCCATCACGAAAGTTTAATCCGCAAGAATCTTTTAAAACACCAGCATTTAATTTGCTTTTAACATTTAAAGTGTCATCTTTGATTTCTAAATCGGTGTTTTTGTTTTTGTATAAATTAATAATGGTATAACCATTCGTTTTATTTTCACAAGGTATTTTTAGGGAGTGGTTCGATGAATCGTTATTTAATACTTTAAAAATTGCGGATAATTCTGGATTTAAGATATCTTTTAGTTTTCCATCATCAAAAATTGCAATGCCAGCTAGAGCAGGTTTTCCATCTACTAGTTCGATTGCGGTTAATGAAGGGTCAATGCGGTCATCTTCAAATTGATCCATGAAATGATCGAAGTCGATTTTTAAACTAATGTTTTCATTGTATTTGTTATTTGCGATCATGGTTTCAATTTTTTCTGAGACAACTGGCGTTTCTTTGTCGGTGCTACCAAGAATACTTTTGGCGGTAACGTCTTTGGCAATTACTGGAGAAAAAATGTTACGGATGTAAGGCTCACGAAGCATATAATCAACGATATCTCGCATTTTTTCTTTGGCAGCCTCTTCGCTTAAAATTAAAACTTTTAAGTGGGAAAGGTAAGTTTCT
The DNA here is from genome assembly GCA_022793555.1 of Bacilli bacterium. GTDB lineage: Bacteria > Bacillota_I > Bacilli_A > RF39 > UBA660 > MGBC162267. Next base: position 1,930 of record JAAWDB010000006.1, on the reverse strand, counting down.
TTACTAATGGAATCTGAAGCATCTTGAAAAGCTTCGACAATCGTTTCACCGCTTCCTTCAACCATATAAGCTTTATTTTCTGGTTCGTCTGATTTTAAGTTGTTTAATATTTCGTAATTTACAATGTATTCTTCATTAATATAGTCAATTGAGATGCCGGAGACAATAGCTCGATCGTTTAGTTCTTGATAATCATAACAGCCAGTGATGGTAAATAAAATGATGAAGAGTAGAATTACTTTTTTCAAACTTCATTCCTCCTTTGACGAGTAAGGTTCTTTTTGGTTAGCATTTTGCTTCTTTTTATTTCTTTATTTACTTGAGCTTTTAAAATACCTTTTTTTAAGTAGGTTTGATCAAATGGAGCAAATGGGTAAAAGTAAGGTTTTTTTAGGGTAGTAAGTTCTGTAACATGGATAAAGAAATAGATTAGAGCTAAGAAAATACCGAATAGCCCATAGAGGGTAGCACTAAAAAGAAAAATAAAGCGAAAGTGTCTTATGGCACCAACAATTTCTTGGTTGGTAAAAAGTAGGCTTGTGATAAAGGTAAAGGCAATAACGATAATCATAATTGGACTTACAATACCTGCACTTACGGCTGCTTCTCCTAAAACTAAGGCTCCTAATATGGAAATGGCACTACCATATGAATTGGGAAAACGAACATCGCTTTCTTTTAGAATTTCACAAATAATGAGCATAATGAGGGCTTCGACGATAGCTGGAAATGGTACATCCGCTCGTTGGGTTCCAAAATTGATGAGTAAGGAAGTTGGTATCGTTTCTGGATTGTAGTTAATAATGGCGATATAAAAACCAGGGACGATAACGGTAAAGAAAAAACAACATAGGCGAAGAATTTTTAAGAAGTTAACGTTTTTACTTTTTAAATAATTATCAGCAACAGGGTTTATGAAATCACAGAAGAAAGCTGGTAAGATTAGGGCGAATGGTGAAGTATCAACTAAGATAGCAATTTTTCCTTCTAGTAGCGCATTGGCAACACTATCTGGACGTTCAGTTCTAGTGACACTGGGAAAATGAGAATTATTTTCTAGTTCTAAGTATTCGGCAATTGTTCCTGAGTCGATGATACCATCAATATCAATTTTTTCGAGTTGTTTTTTGACATAATCTAAATTTTCGTTATCTGTTATATCATCAAAATATAATAAGTTAATCATGGTAGTTGTTTTTCTTCCGATAACTAAACTCTGTGTTTTTAGAGTATGTGATTTAATGCGTCGTTTCACAAGACCTAAGTTAATTTGGATATTTTCAGTAAATCCATCTTTGGGACCAATAATCGTTTGTTCACTTGTTGGTTCTGGTATACCACGATTAATGTCAGCTTTGGTTTCTAAAGCAAAGATTAAATCATGTAAAATAACAATGGTAAATCCATTGGTAATATAAAATTCGATTTTATCTAAGTCGTCAATTTCAACGGTATTGGGAGCAGGAATTAAGCTTTGAAAATCTTTTACATTTTTGATAGATTCACTACTTAAAAAGGAAAGATTTTTAAGAATGTAATCATTTACTTTGTCGCTTCCAGTGACACTTTCTAAATAGGCAATATAGATAGTATCATTTTTGTTTAAATCAATTTGTTTGATAATTAAATCGGGACAGTTTTGAAATTCTTTTTGAATTCTTGCAAGGATCTTGTTTTTCATATATTTCACCATTTTTAAATTACCCAAATCTTTCCAGGCTATGCAATATAATGTATAATAGATTTAGGAAGTGATTCTTTTGGCCCAAGTAGAAATTAAAAAGCTTGATTCTCAGCAAAGAGGAATCGGTTATATTCATGATAAGATTATTTTTGTTCCGAAGACGATTCCTGGAGAAGTTTGTGAAGTAGAAATTGTCAAAGAAAAAAGAAATTTTCAAGAGGGAAAATTACAAAAAGTTTTAAAGGC
>JAAWDB010000038.1 GCA_022793555.1 Bacilli bacterium | reverse complement strand
CTTCTTTTTTTAAAATACAATTTACTATTTTAAAACTTTTTAATATTTTTTTGCATTGACTAACTAGTATTTATATTGTAAAATGAAAAAGTAACTGAAATTTGGAGCAGTACTCAAGAGGTCGAAGAGGGCGCCCTGCTAAGGCGTTAGGTCGGGTAACCGGCGCGGAGGTTCAAATCCTCTCTGCTCCGCCATAAAAAAAAATAAATCCCTATTGGGATTTTTTTGAATTTATTTATTTTTAAATCGGGGAATTTTCAAAGCAAATTGATTTAAAACTTTTCCACGGATGCAATAAGCACCAACAACGAAAATAATAGAAGCCAGAAATAGGGGAATGGCGATTAAATAATCACTCCAACCAATCTGATTGCTAATTATTCCGTTAATAATTATATATGCACTAATTAATAAACCACATAAACCAATAATATTTAAACGTATTAGACGTAAATGCATTTCCTTTCCTTTTAAAGTATGATAATACATACTCCGACATTCCATTTTATCTTCTTTAGATAACCTTTGATATTTATTTTTCATAATTAAAACCTCTATGAATATTCTATCATAACTTTGAATATAAAAAAACTCGAAAGACTCGAGTAATAAACTAATGGTGTCCCCTTAGGGATTCGAACCCTAGACCCACTGATTAAGAGTCAGTTGCTCTACCAACTGAGCTAAGGAGACATTTTGAATAACAAAGAAATTATAACAAAAAAATAAAACGAATTCAATCTATAATTATGAAATTATCAAAATACCGTGAATTTTTATTTGGAAGTCTATTTTAAACGTTAAATTAAAATGATTATTATCTGATTCATAATAGTAATATGATATAATTTATTTTAAGAAGGTGTAATGATGGAATATAAAAAATTTGCAAAATATTATGATTTATTTTATCAAAAAAAGAATTATCAAAAAGAAGTAGAGTTTTTATGTAATTTCATAACCAAAGAAGATCAAGTAATTGATATTGGTTGCGGAACTGGGATTCATGCTTCATTGCTTGCAAATAAGGAGATTAATATCGAAGGATTAGATTTAAACAAAGAAATGTTAGAAATTGCCAAAACAAGATTAAGTTCAAAATTATACTTACAAAATATATTAGATATGCATCTTGACAAAAAGTATAATGTAATAATATCAATGTTTGCCGTATTAAATCATTAAAAAAATAACGAAGAATTGGAAAAATGTTTTTCTAATTTTCAAAAAATATTAAATCCAGACGGAAAAATTATCATCGATTTACACAATCCACAAAATTCTGGAAGCAAAACAGATACTTATAATAATTTTAAAAGGACAATGAAATGGAATCTTGACTCCAAAAAGAAAACGGAAACAAGCGAAATTATTTATGAGATTAATGGGGAAAAATTTATAGACAATCATGTTTTTCATATATTTTCTATAGAAGATATAAAAGAATGCGCGTTTAAAGCGGGCTTACAAGTATTAGAAATATTTGAAAACTATGAACTAGATAAGAAAGGAAATGCCTTATCAAAAAATTTACAATTCTTGATAACAAAAAAATAAGAACAGAAATAAATGTGAAACCTTAAAGCCAATTTTAAAATTGACTTTTTCTTTAATCTATTTTATAAAATAAACCAGAGCATAAAGATGAGGAAGTAAGACAAAATAAGAATTGAGGGATATTATGAAAAAAATTGTAATTGCATCTATTTTAGTAGCAACAATCACTTTAACTTGCAGTTTAAAATTTATGAATGTTTACGAAATAAAAAAACAAGAAAAAATGCAAATGGAAGAAAAAATAAACAATTATTTAAAGGATATGACATTAGAAGAGAAGATTGGTCAAATGCTAATAATATCAAATCGCACTCCAAATATGACTATCGAATTAGAAAATACCTTAACCCAAATACAACCTGGGGGGTTTATCTTTTTTTCTGAAAATTTTACTACGAAATCATCTTCTTTAAATTTGATCAATGAAATCAGTGCAACATCTAAGATTCCAATGATTTTATCCGTAGATCAAGAAGGGGGAAGAGTACAAAGAATAAAAAGTCAAAATGACATAGTAGTGACCGATATTCCCCCAATGTCAGATATTGGTACTACTGGTGATAGAAACAAAGCATATGAAATTGGCACAACAATAGGAAATGACTTAAAACAATTTGGCTTAAATATGGACTTTGCACCTGTATTGGATGTTTTAACAAATAATGAGAATAAATCTATTTTAGGACGCAGTTTTGGTAGCGATTATACCTTAGTATCAGATTTAGGAATTTCAGTAGCCAAAGGCTTAAAAGATGTGGGTATTATTCCAGTTTACAAACACTTTCCAGGTCATGGTAGCACAACTATTGATTCGCATTACGATTTACCAGTTTTATCAAAAACGAAAGAAGAGTTATTAAATACAGACTTAATACCATTTCAAAAAGCCATAAAAAATGATGCAGAAGTAATCATGATTGGCCATTTAGCTATTCCAAATATCACCAACGATCAAACGCCATCATCCTTATCGAAGGAAATCATTACTAATTTATTAAAAAAAGAATTAAATTATAATGGAATTGTTATTACTGATGCCCTAAATATGAAGGCTTTAACTAAACATTATAATGAAAGCCAAATTTATGAAATGGCAATAAATGCAGGTGTGGATATGTTGTTGATGCCAGAAAATCCTGAATTTGCTATTACTTCTATAAAAGAAAGCGTTCAAAAAGGAACGTTAGAAGAGAGTAGTATTAATGATTCTGTAAAAAAAATATTAAATTTAAAAGCTCACTATCTAAATTTTTTAAGCAATTAATGCACAGAATTAAATGAAAATAACTAAAAAATCATACTAAAACAAATGGAATTTAAAAAAATAATAAAAAATTTTAAAAAAAACTTGCAAAAATGAAATTTATAGGGTAAAATGAAATAGAGCTTAGCAGGAATGGGCTTGTAGCTCAGCTGGTTAGAGCGCACGCCTGATAAGCGTGAGGTCGGAGGTTCAAGTCCCCCCAAGCCCACCATTTGTTAATT
>JAAWDB010000037.1 GCA_022793555.1 Bacilli bacterium | reverse complement strand
TAATACAGATCAAGGATATATTTTAAGACGCTTAATTCGCCGGGCTATTCGTTATGCCAAACAATTAGGTATAGATATTAATAGCAACTGGGAACAAGAAATAGCAATCGAAATTATTGGTTTATATGAAAACTATTATAAAGAAATCCGAGAAAGAAAAGAAGAAGTATTAAAAATTTTAAGTGATGAAAAAAAGAAATTTAATCGGACTTTAGAAAAAGGCTTAAAAGAATTTGAGAAAATAGCTAATAAACAATCTCAGATTGATGGCTTAACTGCTTTTCATTTATATGATACCTACGGTTTTCCAATAGAGTTAACGATGGAATTAGCCAGTGAAAGAAAGATAACAGTGGATGAAAAAGGATTTTATGAAAACTTTCAAGCCCATCAAGAAAAATCACGTACCGCTTCTGCTGGGAAATTTAAAGGTGGTTTAGCTGGTGATGGCGTCATAGAAACAAAATATCATACGGCGACTCATTTACTAAATGCCGCTTTAAAAAAGGTGCTCGGCAAAGATACTCATCAAAGAGGAAGTAATATTACTATAGAGCGCATGCGTTTTGATTTTAACTGTGATCATAAACTAACAGATGAAGAAAAACAAAAAGTTGAAGATTTAGTAAACGAATGGATTTCCAATGATTTACCTGTCACCAAAGAAGAAATGAGTAAACAACAAGCTTTAGAAATAGGTGCCGAAGCAATGTTTATTGAAAAATATCCAGATATTGTTAATGTTTACAAAATCGGTGATGTTTCCAAAGAAATTTGCGGTGGACCTCATGTTGCTCACACTAGTGAACTAGGTCACTTTAAAATTAAAAAAGAAGAAGCATCAAGTGCCGGAGTAAGAAGAATCAAAGCCGTATTAGATTAATCAAGGAAAGATCCCAAATATTCATAATCAGGAGTCGTTTTTACACGATTCTTTTTTTGAACTTTACATTCGTTTTTTCTAAGCAATTTTAAAAGACGAGAGCAAGCATTAAAATAATTTTGGCAATATAAACCATAATAATCAAAATCACAATCAGCAAGTGTTGAAATAGAGTGAATCATTTGTTTTAAATTTAATGAACAACAAGATTTACAAGAACGAAGAGAATCCTGAATCATTTCGTCTTTCACATTACTAATTTCTTCACACATCGCATCGTATAATAAAAAATCGTGATTGTCTGTTTGGGCATGAATGAGTTTAAAAATTGGATTTAGATAGGAATAATAACCACATAAAGATTCAATAGGAATATCACTTGTATCTAAAAAGAAAGCGTGAAGTTCTTTTAAATCGGTGGGAATTTCTTTATTGAGAATTTTTTGAACTTTTATATAACCATTACAAACAATGATTTGCTCAAATTGTTGAATAAGATTAGATAGATAAACTAATAAAACCTGAAATTTTCTTTGCTGTTCCTGATTTATTTTAAAGACAATCTTGCGTATTTGTAATATTTTAAAATAAGTGTCCCACATAGATTCCTGTTCATTGAAATATAATTCTAAAAAATAAAGTTTTAAATTAATTAAATCCTTTAATCCAATGTGATGTGAAATAATAGGATTTTCTTTAAAATAAGTATATAATTGTTGAACTTCCATCGTCAAAGAATTTTGGTATAACCAATGAATCGTTTCAATTAAATTATTATCAGCTTTTATTCCCATAACGCACCCCTTTTTAATTTTTCTATTATATAAGATGACATGAGAAATTGCAAAGATAAAAAAATCTTTTTTTCTGTCAAGTTTAAAACTATTTTACAAGAAAATTTGAGTGTATTATAATAAATAAGAAAGAGTGATAAAATGAGCCCTTACAATTTAAAAGAAAAAGAGTTGGAATTGTTATCACAAATTAAAACAGCTCGAGAATTACATGGTTTTAGTCAGCGTGGTTTATGTGCCATAGTAAATATGCAACAACCCTCACTTGTCAAAATTGAAAAAGGTTTAATTTCTCCTCAAGTAAACACACTCCTAAAGATTTTAGAACCGCTTGGATTAACGATAACGATAACTGAAATTGACAAATCTAATAAATAAATGTTATAATCCCTCTTGATTTTAAGGGGGATTATTTTATGGAAGATTTACCATTTCGTCGCGATCTAACTTTGAACAAAAAAATTCTTTTAGGTAATGAGCTTGAAGCATCCGGTTTTAGTATTCAAAATTGTCAGCAAACTAAAGCCTTTTCTGATTTATCTGTGCCTTTTTTGATCGATACAGCTTTTGAAAGGCATAAAGGTGGAGAATATGACAAATGGATTTTTTCTCATGACTCAACAGTAACCAAAAAAGATTTAACTGGTGTAGAAGTGATTTCTCCAATCAGTATTCTAAATACGCCATTTTTAATTGAATTAGAAAAAATATGCCTATTTTTAAAAAATCATGGTGCTTTTATCGATCAATTTTGTTCTAATCATATCCATTTTGACTTCCGCGTTTTTCACAAGAATATCAATGCCCTTAAAAAGTTTATCTTAATTATGTCTTACTATGAACCAGAGTGGAATCGCTTTTTTGCTGGTGAATTTCAGGAATTACGCATAGGGACAAATTATTATGCTAGAAATATTACCAAAAGACTTTATCAGTTAGATAAATTACATGATCTTTTTGCTATTGATAGTTTAATACTTTTCTTAAATGAATTAAAAAAACTAGGAAGATATCATACGGTTAATTGTACAAGTGCTAGTGAAACAAAGAAAATAAGTCGTAATACGATTGAAGAAAGAAGTCCAAATGGATCTTTAAATCCCGTAATTTTAGAAAATAATATTTACTTTTTATTAAAAACCGTAGAATATTGTTTAGAAAACGATGAATGGCAAAACCTTTACCAAGAATGGCTTTTATTGCAAGGTGAAGAAAATCGTTCTCCATCGCTTTCTAAAAGTAGAAAATTATCGCGAACAATTTTTCAAGATAAAGAAGATTTAAGATATTTTGATTGGCAATATGAAAAGCACTTTTGATTATAATCTAATCTACTTGTAAAGAGAGGAATAGTTTGGTAAAATATCCATGTGCTTGG
>JAAWDB010000036.1 GCA_022793555.1 Bacilli bacterium | reverse complement strand
TATTATTACGATTGATTCAGATGCCGGAGGATATTTGTGTCAAAACTGTGTTCAAAAAGAACAAATTGTAAGTATAAAAACGGTTAAAATGCTTCGAATGTATTATTATGTAGAAATTAAGAGTATTTCAAAATTGGGCATTAGTGATAATGTTAAAAATGAAATTAATGATTTTTTAAATCGCTATTATGAAAGATATACAGGGATATATTTAAAAAGTAAAGAATTTTTGGAGAAAATTAAAAATTTAGATGAGTTATAATTTTTTTTGACAAATTTACTTTCTTTTAGTACAATAGCTTATCACTAAGGGGGATTTTTTATGGATCAGCAAAAAATTCAAGAGTTAATTGAAGAACTTGTTTTAGCGGGAAAAAGAATTTGGGATATTTATTTAAAATTAATGACATTGGATCCTAAATCTATATCTTATCAAAAGAAAATGGAACATCTTGCTTTGGCACGTGAATACGAAGATAAATTATATGCACAATTACCTATAAATGATCTTGAGAAGATTAGTTCTTATTTTGAGCATCATTTTCATTTGAAGCCAATTTCGTTAGTTCATAGTACAAGTGATGAGTTAAATAATCTTATCCCTTTTTATCGTATTTTTTTGACATTGAGACAAATAAATGTGATTAATCAAGTTCCGGATTATATATCTTATTTTCCAAATGATATACAGCAGTCTATGAAAAAAGAAATTCAAGCGTATAATTTAAAATCCACTTATTTTTCTAATTACCATTATTTAACTTATATGATTTTAAATCAAGATAATCCTAAGGCTTATTACCGTTTATTATTTTTTGAGCGAATGTTAGAAAAAGAAAGTTTGTCACGTCCGCTTCAAAAAATTACTTTAAGTGATGCTTATGATTATATTATGTTTAGTCCAGGATGCCCTCAAATCTTTTCAGAAGAAAGAGAAACTCTTTCTGGTATGTATAAGGGATTACTTCAGAATTTAATTTATGATGCAGTTTTAAATGCCACTGATAGACCATCTAAAGAAGAAACTAATTTCTTGCTAGCTTGCTTTTATTGTTTAACAGAAGAGGATCAAGATGAAATTTTATTACATATTGATCAGCTTTGTAATTCTAAAAACGTTGCTCATCTTCAAAAAGGAATATTATTTTGTATTAAAGAAGCAATTTTGAATTTGATTAACGGTTATGATGATTTTAAACGAAAAAGATGTTAATTAATTGCAAAAAGGATTGTTATTTAATATTTAATTAGGTATAATAAATTTATATAAGCGATGATGGTGTGGAAAACTGGAGCTATATAGTGATGAGAGATTCTTCTAAAGAATAAGTAGGGTGGAACCGCGGGTTTATGACTCGTCCCTATTCTTTCTTTAGAGTTTTTTTATTTTGAAAGGTTGGATATAATGAAAATATTTATTGGCTGTTCATCAAGAAATGAAATTGATTCTGATTATTTTGAGTTAGCAAGACGAGTTGGACGTAGCCTTTTACAACATGAATTGATTATTGGGGGAACTCGTAATGGAATGATGGGAGAGGTTGCTAGAGTATTTGATGATGAAAAAGTAACACAAATTATTTTAAAAGCATATGTTTCTGATGAGATGTGTAATGATCATGTTATGATATGTGATACTTCTTTTCTAAGAATGAATTTAATTTGGAGTCAGGCGGATTGTTTTTTGTTTTTGCCTGGTGGAACAGGAACTCTTGGGGAAATTATTACGTTTTTAGAAGAAAATCGTGCAAAAGAAGAGAAAAAAAGGATAATTATTTTGAATTACAATCATTATTATGACGATCTATTACGTTTTATTGAAAAGGCGAAAACTGAACTTTTTAGTAACGAAGAAATTTTAGAGGGGCTTTTGGTTATTGAAGATGAAAATGAATTAGAATCTTTATTTTAGTGTTTAAATTCTATCATATTAAGATAAAGGTTATATTATGTTTTAAATAGAAAAAAGAATGGAGAAAAATATGAATAATCAAAAACAAATGGAAGAATTGGTTAATTTTTGTAAGCAATATGGTTATATTTTTCAGGGCAGTGAGATTTATGGTGGTTTATCAAATACCTTTGATTACGGTCCTTTAGGAGCTAGTTTAAAGGAAAATGTTCGCCAAGCGTGGTGGAAAAAATTTATTCAAGAAAATCCTTATAATTACGGAATGAATAGTGCTATTTTAATGAATCCTAAAACCTGGGAAGCTACTGGGCATGTTGCTAATTTTAGTGATCCTTTAATGGATTGTAAACATTGTAAAAATCGTTTTCGGGCAGATAAGATTGTTGATGCCTATTTAAGTGAGAAAGATATTGACGAATCCAGTGATGGTTGGAGTAAAGAAAAATTAGAAAGTTTTATCAAAGAAGCGGAGATTCCTTGTCCAAAATGTGGGAAAAGTGATTTTACAGAAATTCGGGAATTTAATACTATGTTTAAAACTTTTCAAGGTGTTACGGAAGATGCTAAGGCAGTGGTTTATTTAAGACCAGAAACTGCACAAGGAATTTTTGTGAATTTTCTAAATGTCCAAAGAAGTATGCGTTTAAAACTTCCTTTTGGAATTGGACAAACTGGAAAGGCTTTTCGTAATGAAATTACACCAGGAAATTTTACTTTCCGAACTCGTGAGTTTGAACAAATGGAATTAGAATTTTTCTGTAAACCGGGAGAAGATTTAGAATGGTTCGGCTATTATAAAAGTTATTGTATGGATTTTTTGCTTAGTTTAGGATTATCGAAAGAAAATTTAAGATTCCATGATCATAAAAAAGAAGAGCTTGTTTTTTATTCGGTGGCTACTACAGATATTCAATATCGTTATTATCATGGATTTGATGAGTTGTGGGGAATTGCAGATCGAACCGATTACGATTTAACTGTTCATCAAGATTATTCAGGTAGTGATTTAAGATATCTAGATCCAGAGACGAATGAAAAATACATTCCTTATGTTATTGAACCAAGTGTTGGATTAGACCGCTTAGTATTAGCGATTTTAACAGAAGCTTATCAAAAGGAAATGGTAGAAGGTGAAGAACGAGTTGTTTTGAAACTACATCCTTATTTAGCACCAGTTAAAGTAACGATTTTGCCACTTGTAAAAAAAGTTCATGGAGATAAGGCGAAAGAACTATATGCAACACTTGCGAAAGATTTTCAAGTATCTTATGATGAAGCGGGAAGTATTGGAAAACGTTATCGACGAAGTGATGCAGTTGGAACACCGTTTTGTATTACGGTTGATGATGCTACTCTTGTTGATAATACGGTTACAGTTAGAGATCGTGATACCATGGAACAAATTACGCTATCTATTTCAGAATTAGCGAATTATATTCAAGAACAAATTCAATTTTAGAAATTAAGGTGGGTTTATGGTAGAAAGAAATATAGAACAAATTTATGAAATTTTTTATACAATGCTTTATACGAAGAAGATTTCCTTAGAGCAATATCGTGATAAAAATAATCAATGGTCTAATCAAGAAAAGAGATTCGAGCATCTTCTTTTGGATGAAATGCAGATGCTACTTGAATCTTTTCATGAAAAGTCACCAATGTTAATGTCTTATACAGAAGTTATTAGTGATTTTCGTTTAATGGAGCAAATTTTTCCAACTAAAATTCCACTTGGAAGTGTACCGATGGAATGTGGATATGTTTTTCAAGATGGTGTTTTGAAATTAAGTGTAAAAGAACGAATTCGTTTTTTGAATTGGTATTTAAAACAACATCATAAGTTTTTTAAGGATTCTCGAAATATAGATTATTATCATCAGTTAGCGTTTTATCTTTTAGAGCGAGATCGCATGTTTGGTTTTTCTTCTAAAATTGATTTTTATGATCAAAAAGAATTGTATTTTTATTATGATCAGTTGTTTTTTGAAAAGCAAAGAGATAGTTTACAATTAATGCAATATTTTGGACGACCAAGTGAAGAGGGAAGAAAAAGTGCTGATCAAATTTTAAAAAAATGGCATATGTCGAAACACTATCGTGATGGTTTGTTAGCTCCTTATTTAGATAAAAAGATGCCAATGCAACAAAAGGTTTCTGTTTGTTCGAAAACTGAATCAATAAATTCTTTTGAACAAAAAATGCGCTTAAGTCGTTTACATGAACTTTGGAACGGCAAAACTTTAGTAAGATATTTAACTCAAGAAGAAGTCCTAGAGTTACATGATTTGTTTACTTATTGTTATGGTATTGAACTTGGAAATAATTTATTTCGCACTGTTATATTGCAAAATAACGTTTTATTTGAAGAAAAAAAAGAAATGATTCGTAAGTCTTGTTTGGATATTCAGGAAGAAGAGTTATATCAGGAAATGATAAATACAGTTTTTGATTCAACTTGTATGATTCCTTATTATTTTGGAATAATGAAATCAGCACAAACAGAAATACAAGATATTTTAAGTGAAGCGGTTTTGGAAGAAGATCTAGAGAGTTATGAAACTTACCGAATTATGCTTTATGATGAATTCTTAAAAATGAAGGAAGCTTATATCTCTTTATATATAAGCCAAAAGAAACGCTTTAAAGAACTTGATTAAAACAGGTTCTTTTGTTGTTTGTAAAACATGGTACAATATGGTAATATTTAAGTAGAAGAAGAGGTAGTATGAAAGAAGAAAAGTGCTTTGCTCAGGGGATTTGTTTTCATAAGTTATTTTGGATTTTTTTATTGGGTTCTATTTTTGGTGCTTATTATGAGCAAATATTAAATATCTTTATTCATTATCATTACCATCATGAATTGGTGTGGCAATTACGTCGAGGAGTTATCTATGGTCCGATTAGTCCAATTTATGGAGCGGGCGCTGTTTTATTTACGGTTTTATTACTTCGAAAGCCAAAAAGTAATTTTAAAACTTTTTTGGAAGGAGCTTTAATCGGGGGAACATTTGAATATGGGATTAGTTTTTTACAAGAAACATTTTTGGGAACAGTTTCTTGGGATTATCGTGATGCATTTTTAAATATTAATGGTAGAACTACCATTCCTTATATGATTGTATGGGGACTTTTAGCTCTTTTATTTGCGAAAGTAGTTTATCCAGCACTTTCTTCGGTGATCGAATCTTTTCCAAAGAAGTTTGCACTTATTTTTACAAATATTTGTTTAGTATTATTAATCCTTGATTTTACGGTTTCTTGGGGAGCAATATTTCGACAGATGTTTCGGGTAAGAGGATATGAACCTGTTACATTTGTTGGGAAGTTTTTTGATAAGTATTATGGTGATGATGTTTTAAAGAAGTATTATTCGAATATGAAACTTATTGAAGTTCGAAAATGATTTTCTTTGGACGTTATCATAAAAAAGATCGTAAAAGTTTTATTCGCTAAGCTTGACAAAATTTTTTATTCATTTTATACTCGATTTTAGGAAGGAAGATTTTTGATGTTAGATATTATTTTGTTATATTATCATCATCATAGAAGTCTTCACTTGTAAAACAAGATATTGTTGGACACAAGTGAGTTTTTTGGTTGCTTGTGTCTGTATAAAGGGTTATACAGAAATGTATAATCCTTTTTTTGAAGAAAGGTTGATCGTATGAAAGATGTAGAAATAAGAAACGTTAAAGGGACTTTTGATTATTTACCGAAAGAACAATTAGTGCGGAATTATGTAACCAATATTTTGACAGAAGTTTTTGAGAGATTTGGTTATTTACCTGCAGTGACTCCAACGCTTTGTTATTATGACGTTTTAGCAAGTAAATATGGTGGAGGGGCAGAAATTTTAAAAGAGGTTTATAAATTAACGGATCAAGGAGAAAGAGATTTGGCTCTTCGCTATGATTTGACAGTACCTTTTGCTAAGTTAATTTCTTTAACGAAGGATTTAAATTTACCTTTTAAACGTTATGAAATTGGAAAGGTTTTTCGTGATGGTCCAGTAAAGGTTGGAAGAAATCGAGAGTTTATTCAATGTGATGTGGATGTTGTTGGAGTTCGTGATGTTTATATTGATGCGGAACTAATTAGTTTATATGTAATGGTATTTTCTCGTTTACAGTTATCTTGTACAGTAGATTATAACAATCGAAAATTGATGACGGGATTATTAATGGAATGTGGTGTAAATGATGAACAAATGGTTAGTGTTATTACAGTAATTGATAAGTTTAAGAAGTTAAGCAAGGAAGAAATCGAGAAAGAATTTTTAAATTGTGGAATTACTACGGATCAAATTGAGAGATTATATACTTATTTTAATTTAGGATTTGAAGGGATAAAACAAGAATTTCTTAATACGAATAATGAAATGATTCAGAAAGGAATTGATGAGTTAACGCAAGTTTCTAGTTATTTAGAAAGTCTTGGTGTTTCTGATGTAGTCAATATTGATTTGACTCTTGCTCGTGGTCTTAATATTTATACAGGAACGGTATTT